>JAKLHG010000212.1 GCA_022710255.1 Candidatus Hydrogenedentota bacterium | reverse complement strand
GTTGATTTCTCCGGATGAAACCACCTTTGACTATCTGGAGGGACGCCCGCTGCTGCCCAAAGGCAGACCCGCCGGCGCACTTCGCGCGGAGTGGGCCGCCTGGGCTTCGGACCCGGACTGTTCTTATGACAAAGTGGTCGAGTTGGATGCCGCGTCCATCGCGCCGCAGGTAACCTGGGGTACCTCGCCGGAAATGGTGACCAGTATCAAGGGGACCGTGCCCCTACTCGAAGCGATAGAGGATGCCGATAAAAAAAATGCCTACGCCAAGGCCATGTCCTACATGGGATTGGAACCGGGCACGCCCATGGAAGCCATCGCGCTGGATATCGTTTTCATCGGTTCCTGTACCAACGGCAGGCTGGAAGACCTGCGTCAGGCTGCCAGGGTGCTGCGCGGCTATACAAAAGCCGATTCTGTGAAGCAAGTGCTCGTTGTGCCTGGATCACAAATTGTCAAAAAACAAGCCGAAGCGGAAGGCCTTGACAAAATCTTTATTGACGCCGGCTGCGAATGGCGTGAACCCGGTTGCTCCATGTGCCTTGCCATGAACAACGACAAACTTAAACCGGGTGAGCGTTGCGCCGCCACGTCCAACCGTAATTTTGAAGGCAGGCAGGGCAAGGGCGGGCGCACACATTTGGTAAGTCCGGCCATGGCTGCCGCCGCAGCGGTGCAGGGGCACTTTGTGGATATCCGGGACTGGAACTATCAGCAGGGGTAATCCTTACGGGGCATGCCCCGCCGACGGGAGCAATATCCCTGAATTTGACACCAACAACAACACAAGGATTCTACAGTATGAAACCATTTACCGTACATGAAGGTATTGTTGCACCGCTTGAAGTCATGAATGTGGATACGGACCAAATCATTCCCAAGCAGTTTCTTAAACGTATTGAGCGGTCCGGCTATGAAGATGTGCTCTTTTTTGACTGGCGGTACCTGGATGACGGTAAGACCCCGGCGCCTGAATTTGAACTTAACGCGCCCCGCTACCAAGGCGCAAGCATTCTTCTCGCGAAAGATAATTTCGGGTGCGGGTCTTCCCGTGAGCACGCCCCCTGGGCTTTGTCCGATTACGGATTCCGCGTGCTTATCGCCCCTTCTTTCGCGGATATCTTCTACAATAATTGTTTTAACAATGGCATCCTGCCCGTGGTATTGGAAAGCAGTACTGTTCAGCAACTTTTTAACGAGCTGAGGGCAAATGAAGGGTATACACTAAAAGTGGACCTGGAAAAACAGCAGGTGCTGAAACCCGGCGGCGTTATCATCGATTTTAGTATTCAGCCATTTCTCAGGATGCGGTTGCTGAATGGATGGGACCAGATTGGGTTGACACTGCGCCATGAAGATAAAATAGCGGAATATGAACAGACACGCGCGTTGGCGTATTCCAGAAAATGACAACGGGATAGTGAAAGGTTATGCCTGTATACACGTATCAAATTATTGGAAAAAATGGTGAAGAGGGTGAAGTGTTCGAGGTGATTCACGGCATGAATGACCCGCCTCTCAAAGTTCATCCCGAGACCGGGCAACCGGTTAAACGGGTTTTCACCGTTCCCCATATCGCCGGATGGGCAAACGCACGACAGGCCAAACAATTGATTAGTGATTCGAATCTCGAAAAACATGGGTTTACAAAATATGTCCGGGACGGAAAAGGGCATTACAATAAGCATACCGGACGCGGTCCCGGAACAATAAATGTCAACGATTGATGTTGTTCCTTAACGTTTCATATAGCGTGTTCAGAGTAAGGAAAGAGGCGCGTATGGGGTACCGAGATGGGGAATTCGTGAACCCGAACGTGCGCGAAAATTAATGCATTAGAATAGAGTAATATGACAATATATGCTAAAAAAACTTCTTGCATTCATGTTTGATATAGAGTATACTACCGCAAGAGAAGAGTTCTGCGTTGCCGGGTGTTGTAATAAGGGTAGCGGCAACCATCAAGAAATAATTGATAATTGAATCTGAAATGGTCAGGTGTAGGTACGCAGGCGCCTACTTGAAGATGTGTTCATTTTCTGGACGATTCATTATTGAAGGGGTAATGCGCCGGTTACCTGGTTTAGTCTTCCAAGAAAGGCGGCTGGTTTAATAAGCCTAAGTGGGCTTGCCAGCATGGGGATTATTCCGCTGGGCGAGGGTATAATGGATCTCTGTGATCTGGCTGGACAAAGCCCAGTTAAGAAACCTTGAAAGAAGATGACCGTCCGTATCAAACGCTGTACCTTCGTTCTAAATAAGCACTATTTCTTTTTTTTCTCTGCAACGCTCTGTTCCCCCTCAGAGCCAAAACACCTCACCGGAGATGTCGGACGCCCCCTTCCGGCATCTCCACCTTAAGTACTCATATGTTTTTCTCTGCAACGCTCTGTTCCCCCTCAGAGCCAAAACACCTCACCGGAGATGCTGGACGCCCCCTTCCGGCATCTCCACCTAACAATTCCAACCTTGTACGCATACGCGTGCAAGGTTTTTTTGTGGTGCACCCGCGCGGCCGCGTTTCACTCTCGTTCGCATATTCCATCCAAGCATATACTTTTTTTGCTTCGAAAATTGGTACCCATTTCCCAAGAAAAAATGGGACTGTTTTCGCGGCGTATTATAAAAGGCCCAACAGAACACCTCTACCCCAGACATGCGTATAGACCCATAAGTACCAAGCTCCCGCGCGGCGGGAACTGTCCCGCTTTTTTCGGTCTTGACCGATGTGTCCGCAAAAAGAGGGACAGCCTCCGGCGCGACCCAAGATTACCTGCACCACACACAGTCGTCGCACGCGCCGGAGGCAGTCCCATTTTTGCTCCGATCTGTTGTATACCACCAAATCTGCCTTGAAAATTGGTGCTCATCTTGAAACCATGAAATGCTTCTGAAATGCTCAAAGCGGCGTGAACAGTCCTATGTAAACTGGGGGAGAAATCTATCTTCATTTCGAAAGTGATTTTAGTGCGTGTGGAACAGGTGGTCAAGAGTATGCGGGTGGAACGGGATGTAAAGAGACGGGGAACAAAGTGACGATGGAAAAAGTTGATCTCATATTTATAATGGCATACACTGCTGGAATGAATAACGCAGCGCCTGAATTCCCCAAAGAACCTTCCTCTTTTGCAATCAGGGGTCGCATACGCAGTTTCAAATATGCTTTTGCAGGGGTGTGGACCATGCTGAAGACCCAGCATAATGCCTGGATCCATGCGATGGCTACCGCCGCGATTGCAGTGCTGGGAGTGTTTTTTGGGCTGTCCGACGGGGAATGGTGCTGGCTAGTGCTGGCGGTGATGGCGGTGTGGACGGCGGAGGCGCTCAATACCGCTTTCGAATTGCTGGCCGATGTGGCGTCCCCCGAGTTCCATCCGCTGGTGAAACAGGCGAAGGATGTGGCTGCCGGCGCCGTGCTTATTGCCGCCATCGGTTCGGCGGTTATCGGGGTGCTGGTCTTGGGGCCTTATGTGTGGCGCGTGTTGCGGGAGGCGCTTTTATAAGCGGTCGGGGGGATTGGTGCTGCATGGAAGGGGGAACAGTTTCCGCTGGGGTTATGGGAACAGGGCCTTCAAGAAAGCCGCCTCCGTTCCTTCGTACCGTGCCTCGGCGAGATGTTCCATCCCCTGCTGGTTGCCCCAGGAATAGTTGATGATTAATGCGCCTTCGAATTCACAATAGTCGAAATCAGAATTATTGATATTATTGGCTTGCGCGATCCGGTTACGCTGTTCCGGAGTGAGGCTGGAGTTGTGGATGATTTTGTCCGCGTCCGAGGCTTTCAGGACAGGGTTTGCTGTACTGGGCTCCCAGTGGATTAGATCCTTGGAACGCACCACATACTGCTCATACCCGTCTTTAACCGCCTCGAGGAAGAAGTTGTAATAGTACCCTTCGAAATAGCGCAGGCAATGGGGCGCGGTGTATCGGCTCTTGTCGTAGGTGCATTCCGGCGGGGTCAGCGTCCACGTTTTCAGGTCTTTTGACTTGGCAAACCGCGCGGTGAAGGGATTGCCGGCAACTTCTGGCGGTTTGCCCACTTCGAACATGAGCACATAGTCCTCCCCGGCTTTGCACAGGGAGGTGTTGAACATGCCGTAGCCGGGCAGGGTCAGGGCATTCCAGGATTCCCAGGCGTTCAAATCACGGGAAACAAAAACATCGATCTCGTCCCCGTCCCAGATATTTACCGCGGTCACAATGACCAGACCGCCGTCCACGGCGGCGCTGCCCAGATGATACCCCTTGGCGAAGGACGGGGTAGGCGTGCCGGTATCGTGGTCTATGAAACGGAAGTAGGAATCGCCGGTCTTGTTATTCCAGTAATTTTGACGCACGTATTCAAAGCGGTAGACTTTGTTGTTGAAAACAACAGGCGTGGTTTCCACCAGGTCGATATCGATGGTGCCCAGTTTTTTTATGTTCACGGACGGGGAATCCGCGCCTGCATTCAGGATGGCGCCGGCCCCCGCCAGTGCCACGATGAGTGCGCCGATGGAGCGTTGCAGCCGTGTATTGCATAAAGTCATGAGATTCTCCCTCTTTTCAAATATAGTTGCGTTGCCCTTCAGCGGCAGTATAAGGGCTTTCAACCCTGTTCCACAGGCTTGCCGAAAAAGAGCATCAAGGTAAACAGACTGCCGACAATAGCCACAAAAAGGGCATATGGAAGGAAAGCTCCGGCGATGATATCCGGAAATCCTTTGTCATTTCCGATGCCGCATTCGTTCACGAAAAACTCCTCTTGCTAAAGACGAAACACCCGCCTGGCGTTGCTTGACAGGAACAGGTCCTGCACGGCTTCTTCCAACCCGAGCCCTTCCAATCCTTCCAACGCCATCCCCGGCGTCATCATAGGATAATTGGTGCCAAACATGACTTTCTTTTTGCCGTTGCCTTTCATGTAGGCGACCAGCTCCGGGGGAAATCGTTTGGCCTTGTACGCGGAGGTGTCTATGTAAACATTGGGGTGTTTCGTCGCGACGGCAATCATCTCCTGGGTCCATGGGTAGCCGATATGCCCCCCCACCACCACCAGTTCCGGGAAATCCAACGCGATTTCATCGATATAGGGAATGGGACGTCCGGGTTCCGAAGGGCACAGCGGGCCTGTATGACCGACCTGCAGGCACACGGGAATGTTTAATTCGACGCATTCGGCAAACAGGGGGTAGTAATAGCGGTTGTTTGGCGGGAGATTCCAAAGCCATTGCACAATGCGCAAGCCCTTGAAACCCAGTTCACGGACGCAGCGCCGCACTTCATGCACGGCCTCCATGGGCCGGGTGAGATTAACTGCGGCGATACCTGTCAGACGGTCGGGGTACCGGGCCACCCAGGAAGCCACTTCATCATTGTTGATGATGGGACCCTGGGGACCGTGCCAGGCACAGATAAGCCCCTTTTCCACGCCGCCCCCGTCCATGGCCTGAAGGGTAAGCTCAAGGGGGATTTCCCGGGGCGGGCCGTCCATGCCCATCCATCGGCGCAGGGAGTCGAACATGGGCTGGCTCATGAAAAATGGCGTTGGATGTTGCATCCAGACATCAACGGCACTGTTCGCTTTTGTCACGAAATCCTCACTCCCTTTGTTGTGAAACTGACGTTACCGTCTGCCGGCCTGATGGCCCTGCTGATAACGGGAAACGATTGCATTTATATCGTGGAAAAGCCTATCATATATACAGGCTACAAGCGTAGTTCCTATCCAAGGGTGACCGTGTTTTTAGTTCTCCAGGAAATGCCTCACGGCACGGAGAAGATCCTTCCGGACCACAGGACATTCCAGAAGTTTGAAAGAAACGAAAGAATTATTTTCTTATGAGACGCAGCATAGTACATGAAGGTGCAACCAACCTTAAATATGAGATTCGGGAAATTGTCGGCGTTGCGCGGGAAATCCGGTCCCTCGGCCAGACGATAACCTGGGAGAATATCGGCGATCCAGTGGAAAAAGGGGAAGTGCTTGCCCCCTGGATACGCGATATTCTTCATGAATTGCTCGAGCAGCCGACTTCCTTCCGATATTGCGATACGGCCGGTGTACTTGAAACGCGCGCGTTTCTCGCGGAAGAAGTGAACATCCGCAAAGACGGCATAAAGATTACCCCCGAGGATATCATTTTTTTCAACGGCATTGGTGACGCCGTAGCCCGGGTATACGGGTTTCTGAAACGGGAAGCGCGTGTGCTCGGCCCGTCTCCCGCATACAGCACCCATTCTTCCGCTGAAGCCGCCCATTCCGGGTATAACCACGTGACCTATGACCTGGACCCTTATAACGGATGGCTGCCCAACGTGGACGATATCCGAAATAAAGTCAAATATAACGATTCCATTGCGGGGATACTGTTGTTAAGCCCGGACAATCCCACGGGTGCGGTGTACCCGCGTGAAATTTTGGACGACATCGTCGCCATCGCGCAGGAACATGACCTGTTCATCATTGCAGACGAGATTTATACCCATATTACCTATCCGGGCCACCCCAGATGGCACATGAGCCAGTGGATTCAGAATGTTCCGGCGCTTGCCATGCGGGGTATCAGCAAGGAATACCCCTGGCCCGGTGCGCGCTGCGGCTGGATAGAAATTTTAAACCGGACACGCGATGAGAATTTTAACACCTATGTGAACAGCCTGCTGGCGGCCAAGCGCCTGGAAGTTTGCTCCACGACGCTGCCTCAGATGTCGCTGCCGCTTGTATGCGGCAACGGCCGCTATAAGCGGCACCTGGAAACGCGTGCATTGATGTTCAGCAGCCGTGCCAACGAGGCGGTCCGTTTCTTCGGGGGATGTGATTCCGTCATCGTGAACAAGCCCGGCGGCGCCTTCTATCTGACTGTCATGTTCAAGGATAATGTCCTGA
>JAKLHG010000211.1 GCA_022710255.1 Candidatus Hydrogenedentota bacterium | reverse complement strand
GCCATTTTTGTGTGCGCTGTCAACCACCTCATCGAGGGCGGCGAAATAGGCATCACGATGGTCGAGATAGTACCGCCACTCTGAAGCATAAAAGCCCCCGCACATAAAGCGGACGAAGGGGATGCTGCAGCGGGCGAGTGCGGCGAAGCCTTCCCGGCTGGAGTGGTCTTCCGGATTGTGAAGGCACCTGCTGAACGCATCGAAGTAATTGACGCCAATCCCGCGAAAAGGCTGCCCGTCAAGCAGCAATTCTCCGGTCCCGGTAACGCGCAGCCGGGCCGCACTCACGGCGGGCGTATTCTCTGCCGTGGCGGCGTTCCAGACTGTCATTGCAAACGCCAAAAGAAAACAAACGGCTTTCAGGTGAATAGCATGCATTCAATAAACTGCCTTTTTCCTGTTTCCTGTCCACGATTGTCAGAACGCGTACGGAAAGTCTTTTTGATGCCTCGGGCAATAGGCGCAACTTATTGAGAGTGCTTCGTTTCACTCGCAATGACGTTGTATTCTTGTGGCCGTCATTACGAACAGCCTGAAGCTATCTCGACTTTCCATACATCCTCTTAGATTTACGGGAAGGGCATTATACCTTAATGGGCGCGCCCGACTCGGAATGTATGAAACGGTCAAGTTGAACCTTTTCAAAGCCCTCAGATATGATGGCTGGGTTATAGTGAATCTGGAAGACAGCTGTTCCGCGGGAAAAATCAAACCGGCGCCGTACCGCTGTCCTTGAACTGTTTAGAGGAATTCCATTTGTGAATACTATTTGCGTCGTGGGCTTGGGGTATATCGGCTTGCCCACGGCCACCATACTTGCCGTAAACGATGCGAAAGTAACCGGCGTCGATTTGCGCCGGGATATCGTTGAAGGCATTAACCGGGGCGAAATAGCCATCGAAGAACCCGGACTGGCTGCCCTGCTGAAAACCGCCGTCAAATCCGGAAACCTGCGGGCATCAATGACGGCGGCGCCGGCGGATGTCTTCATAATTGCCGTGCCTACGCCGGTGACGGAGATGCACGGGGCCGACATGACCTGCGTGGCGGCGGCGGCGGAGTCCATTGTGTCCTGTTTGCGCCCCGGAAACCTGGTGATCCTGGAATCCACTTCGCCGCCCGGCACCTGCCGCGACCTCCTGGGACCCATCCTTGAGCAAAGCGGCCTGAAGGTGGGGACGGACCTCTACCTGGCCTATTGCGCGGAACGGGTTCTGCCCGGCAGAATACTGGAAGAACTGGTAAGCAATGACCGGGTGGTGGGCGGCGTCACTCCGCAAAGCGCGCAAAAAGCCCGGGATATTTACGCGCGTTTTGTCCAGGGCGAAATCGTGCTGACCTCCGCAACTACCGCCGAAATGATCAAGATTGTGGAGAACACCTTCCGGGATGTGAACATTGCGCTGGCGAATGAAATCGCCCTGCTCTGTGAAAATCTGGGTATTGATTTCTGGCAAGTGGCCCGGCATGCGAACCGCCACCCCAGGGTCAATGTCCACCAGGCCGGGCCGGGGGTGGGTGGCCACTGTATTGCGGTAGACCCCTGGTTTCTGGTGGAGGCCTTCCCGGAAACGGCCGGCCTCGTGCGCAGCGCGCGCGAACGTAACGATACCATGCCCGCCCATGTGGCGGATATGGTTGTCGCCCTGGTCGCGGATGTAAAATCACCTGAAGTGGTCCTACTGGGACTGGCCTACAAGGCCGGCGTGGACGATATTCGTGAAAGCCCCGCCGTTAAGGTGGCTGCCATGCTTGTCGAACAAGGAATCACAGTCCGCTGCTGCGATCCTCATGTGCGCATGGCTCCTGTGCCCCTGTGCTCCCTGGAAACCTCTGTGTCCGGCGCGGACCTTGCCGTTCTGATGACCGATCATGCCGAGTTCAAAGGACTGGTTCCGGAAACGGCGGGTGCGGCCATGCGGCATCGCCGCCTCTATGACACGCGCAACGCCCTGGACCGGGAAGCCTGGACCCGGGCCGGCTTTGAAGTGACCGTATTGGGCGTTGGCCCCGCTCCGGAGCGCCGGCCATGAAAAGCGGCAACCTTATCGCGCTGGTGGCAGGTACCCGGCCGGAAGCCATCAAGCTCGCCCCGGTGTACAGGCGTCTTGGGGAAACGGACGGCATCTTTGAGGCGCAACTCTGGGTGACCGGACAGCACCGGCATCTGCTGGACCAGGTGCTGGAAACCTTTGCATTGAAACCCCACCGTGATTTGAATCTCATGCGTCCCGGCCAGAGTCTGGCGGATATTACCTGTGCCGTATTGACCGGACTGCAAACGGCTTTTTCCGGGGAACGTCCAGACATGCTCGTGGTACAGGGCGACACCACCACGGCCTTTGCCGCGGCGCTCGCCGGGTTCTACGCGGGAATAAAGGTCGCACATGTGGAAGCCGGCTTGCGAACCTGGAACCGTTTTGCCCCCTATCCAGAAGAGGTGAACCGCCAGATGATTTCCTGCCTGGCGGACCTCCATTTCGCGCCGACGGCGCAGGCGCAAAAGAACCTGGAGCTCCAAGGTATTCCAGCGGACCGGATCTGGGTGACGGGTAATACGGTCATCGATGCCCTGGATATCATGGTGAAGCAGGTGCGCCGTGCTGTCCCCGTCTTTCCCCCCGATTTCCCTGTGGACAGTCTTGCTGACGGGCGGCGCATGATACTCATCACGGGCCACCGCCGCGAAAATTTCGGAAGCGGGTTTGAATCCATCTGTCGCGCCATATCGCACCTGGCCGAAAGGTACCCGCAATGTGAATTTGTCTACCCCGTCCATCTCAACCCAAACGTGCGGGAACCCGTTTCACGCCTGTTGCAGGGGAAGGCTAATGTGCATCTCATCGAACCCCTGCCCTACGAGCCCTTTGTTTGGGCCATGGACCGGGCCTACCTGCTGCTCAGCGATTCCGGCGGCGTCCAGGAAGAGGCGCCCCACCTCGGTAAACCCGTGCTGGTCATGCGCGACACGACGGAACGCCCCGAAGCGCTGGAAGCCGGGACCGCTCTGCTTGTGGGCACGGACAAGAACAAAATAGTCTCCAATTGCATACGATTAATGGAGGACCCCGGCGCTTACGCCGCCATGAGCCACGCCGTCAACCCCTTTGGCGACGGCCATGCCGCCGAGCGCATCGTGGCGGCGCTGGAAACCATTTTCATGAACAGCAGTCCCGTTAAGAACTGATAACACATTCCCGGAGAATTAACCATGCCTTTCCCCCAGTTTGACCGCCACCAACTTCTTATCAAACCGTTGTCCGAGCGAAAGGACAAGGTGTATATCGAACGGGACCATGTTCCCGCCGACGCCCCCATTGCGCACTCCTTATCCGGGAATGGACAAAAGGTCATGGACGAACTGGTGGAACGTCTTGCCCAGGCGAAATCGGCTGGCAAATCGCGCATGCTGACCTTCGGCGCGCACGCTATCAAGAACGGCCTCGCCCCCGTTTTCATAAAACTTATTGAAGACGGCTGGATCACCCATCTGGCCACCAACGGCGCCGGTATCATTCACGACTGGGAATTCGCCTTCCAGGGCCATAGCAGCGAAGACGTCCGCGCCAACGTGTCCCGGGGCGAGTTCGGCACCTGGCAGGAAACCGGGTTCTATCTCAACCTGGCCATTGTGGTCGGCGCGTGGCGCGGCATGGGCTACGGAGAATCCATCGGCGCTTTCGTTGAAGAGGAAGGGCTCACGATCCCATCGGAAGCGCACTTGGTTGAAGAAATCACCGGCAAGGCCGTTATGAATCCGCAACAGGCGGCGGCGGCGGACCTGCTCGATCGCATCCGCACCTTTAATCTTCCCGCCGGGTGGATGGCCGTGCCGCATCCTTACAAACGATATGGGTTGCAGGCAGCGGCCTACCGGCTTGGCGTGTCCTTCACCAGCCATCCCATGATCGGCCACGACATCATCTACACCCACCCCATGAACCATTGCGCCGCCATTGGCCGCACCGCCCAGCGCGACTTCCTCATCTATGCGAACCAGGTCATGAACCTCGATGGCGGCGTCTACATCAGCATCGGCTCCGCCGTCATGTCGCCTATGATTTTCGAGAAGAGTCTGTCCATGTCCCAGAATCTTCATATCCAGCAGGGCCGCCATATCGACAACCATTTCATGGTCATCGTAGACCTCCAGGAATCCCATTGGGACTGGAGCCGGGGCGAACCGCCCATGGACAACCCGGACTACTACCTGCGCTACAACAAGTCCTTCAACCGCATGGGGGGCCGGATGCGTTATGTGACTGCGGACAATCGGGACTTTCTGCTGACGCTGGTACGGGGGTTGGGATCACGAGACTGATTGCGGTATAGTGGTTTACTGAACAGTCTGAAGAAAAAACTTCGGAAAGGAAAATTACTATTCGATAAGGTTTATGCCTTATGCAATATGACATGGATGATAAAATAACCATTCATTGGATAAAAGAACGAATACTCGCAAGTGAGTATCTGATATCGAAGCATGCGGAAGATGAACGAAGAAACGACAATCTCTCGCTTTCAGATATCGAAAACGTATTGCTGAATGGTGATACAATCGAACACTATTCTGATACGGGCCGCGGTCCTTCGTGTTTGGTATGCGGTACTGTAAACAATAAACCGATCCATGTTGTCTGCGGCAAGAATAAACATTCCTGGTTGATAATTATCACAGTATATCGTCCGGCATGGCCCAAGTGGAAGAGCCCAACCGAAAGGAACCGGTAATGGAACCTTATGGTGATTGTATCTATTGCGGCGGAGAAGTTATTGAACGCGTGCAACGTGTGGATTACCGGGTTCATGGGCAGCTTTATATTTTGGAGGGGGTCCCGGCGGGCGTTTGCCAACAATGCGGCGAACTGTTTTTTACCGCGGAAGTGGCCCGGCGTATGGAATCCGTGGTAGTCGAAGCGACCGGCCCCGTGGAAACGCTTCCCATCCCCGTCATTGCAGTAAAGTAATTCAGTCACGGGGACCAAAAATAACCGCCCATGGACAACCCCGACTACTACCTGCGTTACAACAAAAGTTTCAACCGTATGGGCGGCCAAATGCGCTATGTAACCGCGGACAACCAGGTTTTTCTGCTGACGCTGGTATGGGGATTGGAGGCATAGACTTCCTTGAGACGGGGAAGCCCGGCAGCCAGGGGTTACTCCCGGTCCGGCATAATCGGCCAACCCAACCATTCGTCCTGAAACGCCACGGGCACGCCGTGCTTCCGGCAGACCCGGATGGTGTGCCCCGTGCCGCCTTTCATCGGATCTTCCCGGTTCACATAGAAAAACGCCATGGTCGCCTGGGACAAAGCGGTTTCCGCCGCGCCGATGACCTTCATGGTATCGCGGAGCAAATACCTGGCCTTCGCCTGCAGTTGCGGACCGGCGTTTCGATTTGCCAGCAGTTCTTTATACTGCGGCGAAGATTGCGCCGTATGGTCGGCGGCGCGTTCCTCCACCGCGTCCGTCATGTCTGTCAGCGCGATCTGGAAGGATTTTGCGTCAATGTTTTTCTGCCGGTGGCGCGCATAGGGCAGCACATACTGCAGGCGGGACGGGTCCACCTCCCTGATACCCTTCGCAAAGGCCTCATCGCTCCCCTTGGCGTTACCCGTTCTGAATACCGCATGCGGATACAGGGTTGCCAGCCGCGCGGCGAATTTCACCAAAAGGTCCACATCCGATTCAGGAAGATTGCGCGTCCCCTCCACCAAGATGACGGGTTGGAAAGTTTCTTCGACAAGTTCACAAAACGTAGGGTAATCCATATTTTCTTTCTTATTGGGTTTCGTTTCTGTAAAATTATATATTAAAGGCCACCAAAGAAACATGGCTTGGATAATATCCTCCCATCTACCCTGTCAGGAAAAAGAATCATGAATCTTTTTTTTACGGCAAATTTTGTTGTCCTTTTCGCACTGCAAGCCCAGGGAACACCCGTCCAGGAATTCCCCCTAAGTCAGGTCCGCTTGTTGGATGGGCCCTTCAAGGAGGCCATGGACCGCAACGCGGCGTGGCTGCTGTCGCTGGACGCGGACCGGTTGTTGGCGGGATTCCGCGAGTCGGCCGGGCTGGAACCCAGGGCGCCGCGTTACGGCGGCTGGGAACAACAGGGCGTCGCCGGCCATTCGCTGGGCCATCACCTGTCTGCCTGCGTCGCCATGAGCGCCCAGGGCGATGCGCGCTTTACGGAACGGGTGAACTACATCGTCCATGAACTGGCTCTGTGCCAGGAGGCGGGTGGTGACGGGTATGTCGGCGCCATCCCGGACGGTCGTCGGGTGTTTTCCGAAATTGCACGGGGCGATATCCGTGCGGAGAATTTCAACCTGAACGGCGTGTGGGTGCCGTGGTATACCATGCACAAGGTCATGGCCGGGCTGCGTGACGCATGGCGTCATACCGGAAACGAGGAGGCGCTGGCCGTGTACCGCCGTCTGGGCGACTGGGCGCTGCGGGTGACGGATGCGCTCACCCCGGAACAACTGCAGGTCATGCTCAGCTGTGAACACGGAGGCATGAATGAAGTCGCCGCGGACCTGTTCGACGCTACGGGTGAGGACACGTATTTGAAACTGGCCCGGCGCTTCAACCACAAGGCGGTGCTCGACCCCCCGGCGAATCACCAGGATATGTTGAACGGCCTGCACGCGAACACCCAGTTCCCAAAATTCATCGCCCTGGCCAGGCAGTATGAACTTGCCGGCGACACATGGGCAGGCGAAGCATCCAGGTTCTTCTGGGAAACGGTGGTGCGCCATCACAGTTATGTCACCGGCGGCAACAGCGACCATGAGCATTTCGGCCCGCCGGACCAGTTGTCGGAACGGCTCAGCGACCAGACCACGGAAAGCTGCAACACCT
>JAKLHG010000210.1 GCA_022710255.1 Candidatus Hydrogenedentota bacterium | reverse complement strand
CCCTTTCTGCGGTCCTATACAAACATGGCATCAAAAAAGTGCCAAACCGGATTCCGAGTAATCATTGAATAACCCCGATGAGGTCAGGATGTCTGACCTTATGTATCCAAAGGAAACAGGGTCAAAGAATGCCGGCCGCGTCAGACGCCGTCCGACCCTGTGCGCTAATTACAGTGTCTCTGAAATATAAAGGTTGTTATCATGAACACCAACCCCTGTCTTCTCCTGTTGATGATGGCGGCCTGCGCTACGGCCGCCGGTCCACCCGCCGGTCTTCTGGTGCAGTATCTGTTTGAGGATGGAACGGGAGACATCCTTCATGACCATAGCGCTCACGGGTATCATGGAAGTATTCAGAGGGCCCAATGGGCCCGGCGGGACAGCCACGCATGCCTCCGTTTTAACGAAGGCCACTATGTCGACTGCGGTGACAGGCCGGAATTGAAACTGCAGAACAACGGCACCATTATTGCCTGGATACGCCTGGACGCCGCGCCTTTTCCGGATGAAACCACCAACTGGGCCGTAGTGGACTGCGAGCGCTATCGTGGCGACGGGTATATCCTGCGCATAGACGGCGGTACCGCCCGGATCACGTTCCGCATGAACCAGGAAGGCGCCGACCAGTATGTGTTCGGCGCCACACCGCTGGAAAACCGGCGCATCCATTTTATAGCGGCGGTTCTGGACGAAGCATATGGGCGGGTGTATCTGGATGGCAAACTGGACGGGCTATTCCATCCGGAAAAACCTGCCTTGGGTTCCGTTCCGTTCAGGATAAGCGCGCCGTCCCAGTCCTTTCGGGGTGATCTATTTGAAGTGGCCCTGTATGACCGCGCGCTGAATGAGGCTGAAATCGCCGAATTGTACTGGCAGGGCGCCGCTCGGTACGAGACGGGCAATACCCGGGGACAACTGCTTCTTTCCCCACACGTTTACGGGCCTGAAAATCAGGCCGTGGCCGCGGTCGATTTCTTTGGTGTGCTGCCCCTCGCGCCGGATGAACGCATCACAATCGCACTTCACAAGAAGGGCGGCGCGATTGTCGCAGCACAGGAGGCGGCCGTCTCCACCGGCGCCACGGGCGGCGAATATCTTTTCGACCTGGCGGGACTGGCCCACGACCACTACACCCTGCAGGCGGCTGTGGAAAGCCCGCGGCGCACCATCCATACCGAAGCCGCATTCGAGTATCCCATACCTGACCCGGTACCGCCGCCGCCCGAAACAAGAATTGCGTCTTCCTTGCCAATACCCGCTCCGCCGCCCCTCTATGATGCGGGACTGGCGCCGGGAGGCGGCCTGACGCTTGCAACTCAGGGACATATCTTTACGGTTGATTCCTCCTTTTCCGAGCCGGGCGGCGGCCGGAATCCGCTGGGCCGGGAGGCACAAGAGGGAGGTTGGGGCCTCCTTGCGTCCGGCGACCGAGTGGAGGCGTCCTGCGGCTTCTACCGCGTTTCAAGGCTTCTGCGCCGGGAACAGGACCGGCTGGTGGTGCTGGATACAATAACCAACCTTTCACCGGGCGCGCTCGGGTGGATTATCCGGCATCGCCTGAAAGCCCCGGAGGGGACGTCCCCCATGGCCTATATAGGCGGCCGCCCCGCTTTCGGCCCCGTGGCAACACGGTCCATCAACCGTAGCCCCACCTTGTTGTTGAGTCAACCGGGCCTCGGCGTCGGTCTTGTCCCTTCCGATGATGTGTTTATAATACAGGGACAGGGTACTTGCGACGGGCAGGGTGGTATTGAACTGTCTACCTGTGAATTCGCGCTGGATGCCGGCGCCTCCTATACGCTTGAATGGGCGGTCTACGTCAATCCCACAGGCGATTATTATGACCTGGTCAACGCGATCCGACGCTGCGAGGGACGAAACGGCAACACCCTTGACGGTGGCCTGGCATCGCTCCAGGGTACCCAGCAAAAGCGGGACGCGGCCCTTGTCCCGGACGCGGCCTATTTCGACCTTCGCAACGCCGCCTATGCGCTGGTGTCCTGCCTGTCCTGGTGTGCGGACGACCCGGAAATTTCGCTGGAGGGATTCGAGTTTGTGGAATACCCCGGGGAACGGCGTCGGATACGGGAAATGATGGAACGGCTTGCCGAAGTGCGCCCCGAGGTGAAGGGCATGTTCCATGTCGCCCCGCAATTGTACGCGACAAACACACCGGAGGCGCGCTTTGCCGATGCGCGGGTCATCGGGCCCGACGGCGCGCAGGCCGTGTATCCCCATGATTACGCAAGCGGTTCCTACTTCTCGCGGGAGCGGTATGAGGCGAACTGGCGGTGGTGGATCTATTACCCCACTCTCGACAACAGCTACGGCAAGGCGTTGCTCAACAGCGTGGAGGTCATGATGGGTGAGATGAGGTGCCGGGGTGTGTTCGCCGACGGCTTCCTGTGGGGATACGGCGGCGAATACACCTATGACCACTGGGACGGGTTCAGCGCCGATATCGACCCGGCCACAGGTGAAATCACGCGCAAAAAGGCGTCCGTGCTGTTGCGTACCCAGGACCTCATGCTCGCCTGGAACCGGAAAATACGCGAACGGGACGGCGTGCTCATCGCCAACGGGGTCGTGCCGACGCGCACCGTCTGTGCGGCGCCGCTCATCACCGACAAGGAAGTTACCGAAGGGCCCGACGTGCCACTGCTGCCGACGCCCGCCACCATGGGCGACCCGTCGCTATGCGCCACTGAAACCGGCCTGTATAAGGACATACTGAACAAATTGCGTTATGGCAATTTATATTTTTACTACAATGAACCGAAAGACCTGTACTACGAATCCCTGCCCGCGCGCATGTATCCCATTACGGTTGAGGAATGCCATGCCGGATGCGTCAAAGGCCGGGAACGCATAGTCACTATGAACAGTGGCGTCTACGGCTGGCCGGGCACGCGGGACCTGCACCGGGTTTTCCGCTACGACTCCCGGGGACACCGCATCGCGCATGACTTCATTACCACCGTTGACGCGGATAACGTCCGAACGGAGGTGCTGCTGGAGCAGGACGAATCAGCCGTCATTGAACGCCTGCCGGTGCAAATCACGGTGTACGCCCCCGTAAATTGTATCGTCTCCACGTATAGCGAAACGGAATGTACGGTTCAGATTAATGGGAAGGGAACCCTGGGGCTGGTTGCCGCAAATGGAGAGGAGCGGAGTTACACGGTAAACGGAAACACAGAAATTCGGTACCCACTGCGAGGGCGCACCGTCACAGGGGCGCCTTAGGCGCAAAAGGTGATTTCGCTGACAAATAATTATGAGTTTAAAAATACTGCGTTCGCCGCCATTTTTGGCGGTTGGAGAGGGCAAGATAGACTAAGATGCTATCCCTGTCGGCAAGGATGCCAGCGTTCCCAGTGGTGGAATAGTTTAACGGCTGCGCCGAAGGCGCCACTTCTTCCGGGCAAAATCCCGGACGAAGCGTAGGCGCTTATCGGCTCGTAGCCGCTATAAAAAACAAAAAGTTTCATGCCCGGGTGGAGAAAAATTGGGACTTTCCCCGCCGCAGCGTATAGGGGATTGTCCGTTTATATATACGCATTGATGTAAAATTTAGCCTTCGGGTTTACACATAACCAGGCGGCGGGAACTGTCCCACATTTTTCGGTCTTGTGCACCACGTCCGCAACCGAAATGCAGCACCCTTGGCTTCTGTGATATAAAGGGGGGTAGCGGTGCGTTTTGATATAGAAGCGTTTTTTTTTTCATACCTCTACGGGGAGATTTATGATGGAGAACCATCCGGACCAAGGCAGCACGGGCTATGTTTTTGTGCTGGCGTCCGTGGCGGCGCTGGGCGGCCTGTTATTCGGCTACGACACGGCGGTTATCTCCGGGGCCATCGGCTATCTCAGCGATTATTTCGGGCTGGACGCGCCTCTGCGCGGTTGGGCGGCGTCGAGCGCCCTGGTCGGCTGTATCGCGGGTGCCTGTTTCGCCGGGGTGCTCAGCGACTGGCTGGGCCGTAAGAAGGTGTTGATTCTGTCCGCCGTGCTGTTTATCGCAAGCGCGGTTCTGTCCGGCGTCCCGCAAAACCTGACCCAATTCGCCATCGCGCGAATCATCGGCGGGTTCGGCGTGGGCGCGGCCTCCATGCTCTCGCCCCTCTACATCGCCGAAGTGGCGCCCGCCACCATCCGGGGCCGGCTGGTGTCCCTGAATCAGTTGACCATCGTCGGCGGCATGCTGGTGGTCTATTTCGTGAACGCACTGATTGCACGATACGGCATGGTCGCCGGCGGCGAAGCGTGGAACGTGGCCTGGGGCTGGCGGTGGATGTTTGTTTCCGAAACGCTGCCCGCCGTGCTCTTTTTCGTCCTTTTGTTTTTCGTTCCGGAAAGCCCGCGCTGGCTTATCAAGAACCGCCGCCGCGACGCCGCTTTCGCCACCCTCGCCCGGGTGAACGGCGCCACGCGCGCCGAAGCTGAAGTCACGGAAATCGCCGAAACCGTCGCCCGGGAAGACACCTCCATACGGCAGTTGTTCCAGCCGGGCCTGCGCATCGCGCTGCTCGTGGGAGTGGCCCTTGCCATATTGCAGCAGGTGACCGGCATCAACGTGGTGCTGTACTACGCGCCGGAAATCTTCAAGAGCGTCGGCCGCGCCGCCGATACCGCCATCTACCAGACCGTGATTGTGGGCCTGGTCAATGTGTCTTTTACCCTGGTCGCCATCTGGGTGGTGGACCGGGTGGGCCGGAAACCGCTGCTGCTTGCCGCGTCCGCCGGCATGGGCCTTTCCCTCGCCGCACTCGGGCTGGCCTTTCGATTCCAGCGTTTCGAAGGGCCCCTGGTGTTGTTCCTGGTACTGGCCTACGTGGCCTCCTTCGCCGTGGCCATGGGTCCGGTCGTCTGGGTGGTGCTCTCCGAAATCTTCCCCACCCGCGTGCGCGGCACCGCCATGTCCATCGCCACGGTCTGCCTGTGGATTGCCTGCTATGCCGTGTCCCAGACCTTCCCCTGGCTGCTGGAAACCTTTGCGGGAAACAGTTTTTTCCTCTACGCGGTCATGTGTGCGATTTGTTTTATATTCGTCTGGTTTTATGTGCCCCGTACGGAAGGTAAGACCCTGGAGGAGATCGAACGGCATTGGACATGATAGGTGCGGCCGGTGTCCGGTACCCTGATGCGCGGACGTGTTTCTTGCGGCGGTTCGTTTCAAACGCGGTGCCGGGGCCCACACAGTTCCGCTTCAGCATAAACACGAGACAAGGATATAGTGCATGGCGAGAGAGGAGACCCTGCTGGAATCCATGCCGAAACAGGCGCTGAACCGGCACTGGGTCTGGATCGCCTTATGGTATGCGGCCGGGATCTTCTGGGCGCATCGCCTGCCTTGGGCCGTCTGGCTGTTGGGTCCCTTATTCGGCTTGGTGGGCGCAGCCGTCCTGCTGTTTCCCGTCCGGCTGCCCCGGCGGTCCCATTGGGGAATCGCCCTGCTCTGCCTGGGCCTCGGCATGGCCTTGTACAGCCTGCGCATGCCCAAAAGCACGCCCGATACCCTGGGACAATACGCGCTGTCCTATCCGCGGGGACGCCATGCCTTTGAGGGGGTTGTTAAAACAAGCGCTATCCATATCGCCGGGGACGAATATACCACCTTTACACTGCAGGTGGACCGGGCGTTTAAGGGCGCCGAAACAGTTCCAATTCTTGGCCGTGCGGTCGTGCACTGGTCCCGGCCCGACAGGCCCGTCTTTACCGGCACCCGTGTGCGCGTCACCGGGCGGCTATCGCCCCACCTCGGCACCGTCAATCACGGGGTGCGCGGCTTTGAGGATTATTACCGGGCCCGGGGTATCTATTCCGCGATGCGCGCCTCGGGCGATGCCGTGACAGTACTGTCAATACCCCGGTACTCGCCCCGCTACTGGGCGTCGCGCCTGCGGCAATGGCAACATGAAGTCTTGTCCCGCGTAATTCCCGAAAGTGTATACCCCTTTGTACTCGGCGTATGGTTGGGCGAGCAAAGCCATATCAACCGGGAGGTGTATACACAGTTCCTGTACGCGGGCACGGCCCATGTGTTGTCCGTGTCCGGCGTCCATGTCGCCATTATTACCATCAGCCTGGGCTTGCTCCTGCAAGTGTTGGGCGTACCCCGCCGCCTGCGGAACGTGTTGCTCATGGCGGGCGTGCTCGCCTTTACCATGATGACCGGCGCGCAAACGCCAACAGTGCGCTCCGCCATGATGATAGGCCTGTACCTTTCTGCCGAACTATTCAATCGTGAACCCGATGCCCTGTCTGTGCTGGGTCTCTCGGGCTCTGTCTTTTTGGCCTGGAATCCCGCCTTGTTATTTGATACCAGTTTTCTGCTCAGTTTCGGCAGCGTGGCTTCCATCTTAGTGTACTATCCCGGCATGTCCCGGGCTATGTCCCTTTGCCCGCCCGTGATTCGCGCGCCCATCACCACCACACTCGCCGCACAGATGGTTACCATTCCCATAGCCGCCTGGCATTTCAACCTCATATCGCTTCTCGGCGTGATGGCCAATCTGGCCGTCGTCCCCCTGCTGACCGCCGTACTCTGGTTGTGTTTCCTATGCGGCCTGCTGGGAGCCCTCTTCCCCAGCATCGCTGTTCTGTTCGGTCATGCCATGCTGGTGGTGGTGCGGATTATCGAATGGACCAATGCCGTCGCTTCCTGGATGCCCGGCGCCTATGCCTCCGTCACCCGGCCGTCGCTCCCCGCGGTGTTGTTCTACGCCGCCGCTGTATGCCTGCTGTTCCCGCTCCTCTACGACCCCCAATACAGAAAACGCAACGCTGTATTGGCGGCATCGTTTCTGGCGGTGTCGCTGTTCTTGTGGAACCCGCTGTGGAAACGCCCCGTGGTGGATTTTATTGACGTGGGTA
>JAKLHG010000021.1 GCA_022710255.1 Candidatus Hydrogenedentota bacterium | reverse complement strand
GCCCCTGCCGTCATATCAAACACTGACAAGGCAAAAAGAAGGGCAACACAAAGCGGCTTTTTATTTGTGAAAACTACCGTCGGCGACATCATCGCATTTCTCCCATGTTTTGAGAGCAAAACGGGGACTGTTCGTCATGACGTTTTGCGTCCCTCATAAACGAGTAAAATAAAATCGGATTGTCCAGATTGCAGGACCTATAGGACATATATGGCCAATGAGAATATATAAGGTCTGAAATCCGCCGACCAGCGTATTTTTTCAGGACGGACACGGATTATTCTTTTTAGAGTAGTGGCATCGCCGAGAAAGATGTTCCCGAGAACGGGTCTTTTTGGGCAATCTTAATAGAACTTCAAAATACTTTCACGTTCTATCGGGGCGCCAGCCCCCACTGAAGCAATGAACGGATGTCTATCGCGCTGGGTTAACTATACCGCAATTATAGCAAAATCGAAGAAGGGGGGCCGAGTGGGTACCAAGACAATTCACACGCGCGGATGCTCCGCATAAACATGTTTCCCGATACCGCCCCCCGTTCAATCGGTCCGTTTGGCTTTCTGGTTTTTCATGCCTGGTTTCCGCACTCACTCCGGCTTCGCAACCGTTATTTTGGAGGTGAAATATCGCGCCATAGCATCAGGATGCGTAGCGGCTATCTGTAATATCATTCCATCCGGCAATTCCTCGTTTGTAAGCAGTTGGATTTCCGCCACTCCTTTTTTGACCACCCCGCGGCCGATGGGAATCAACGCCCTCGACAAGGCGGACTCATGGTATACCGTGAGTGTGGCCCCATCGGTGGCATAACTGATTGACAGGGTGGGAATCTTTCCTATCAAGGCAGCGGAAGCCCGGGCGGAACTTGCAAGAACGGTAATGGGCCGTTTAACACGCACACGCAACGTGGGGTCACCGAAGATATGATAGAGATGATTTTGTACGCGGCCGGCGGCTTCACTGGCGTTCAAATAAATGTGCACTTGTCCCTCAAAGAACAGGTCTCCCAACCGGTAGGTACCCGCCTGGCCGGCAATGGCTTCCCCATATCCCATTGTGAGCAGGCCGTTATCATGAATTTTTGTCGCGCGCGGGGCCGCGATAACAGCCACAGCACCCTTGTCCGCGAGACGCAAGGCCTTCTCCGCGAAGCTGGTTTTGGAGCCCTCCGGACTGCACGGGGCGCTGTGGATTTCCAAGTCATAGAAACCGGAGTCGCAGGTGGTACTGAGCAGAATGGGCAAGGGGTTTCCGGTGGCAAGGGAATCCAGATTACCGGTAAAGAAGGGCGGCCCCCACCAGCCACCGCCGTCACAGGCTCCGTGCCAATTAAAGAAGATGAAAATCCGGCCAGCATCCCAGGCCGTCCTCAACTCATCGGTCTTGGGCCCCTGGTTGTCCAGACTCCACTCATAACCGCCATCGGGCCCGAGGTCTGGCGGCAGCGGATTCTTACTGGAGAACCTGCGCGGTATGGGATCGTCGGTGTAGGGAGGTATGCCCTCGTCAGGGTCTCCGCCATACAGCGTTTCCCCATAGATGCGCTGAATCGTGAACCCGGCAGCGCTTATGGTATCGTGCGCCGTTTCCAGCGGTTCAAGAAAAGGTTGCCGCTCTACGCCAAAGGAACTCATGAGACAGGCCGTCCCGTCCGGCGTCAACCAGCAGGTGGGCTGCTGGCAGCACTGCAACCGGCTGCACATAGCCGCATGCTTGTAGAAGTCTTCGACATTGGGCGGATTTTTTTCATAGTCAATAATCTTGTTGACGACAGCTTCGGCTTCCTCGGCGGTGCGAACGGTCAGACGTCCCACGATGAGGTCGGAAAGGTGCCTGTTTGTCGGGTCGTTGAGAGTGGAATATCCGAAGTCACTGGGCGGCGGCGGTTCTTCATCCGACCCGCCTTTGGATTCCGGATAATAATAGGCGGGAATGAATTCCACATCGCCTATAAGCAGCACGTAGGAAGGTTTGACCATGAAATCGTTCCAACGACTTACGATCAAATCACGGATTTCATTTTGGCCGAGAATGTTGCCTTGGTAATTGTCAACCAAATGGACATTGGTGATAAGGCCTC
This sequence comes from Candidatus Hydrogenedentota bacterium, assembly GCA_022710255.1. Taxonomy (GTDB): domain Bacteria; phylum Hydrogenedentota; class Hydrogenedentia; order Hydrogenedentales; family CAITNO01; genus JAAYBJ01. The sequence continues at coordinate 14,144 of JAKLHG010000021.1, read as the reverse complement.
TTTCCGTTTTATGTTTGCCCAGGGCGTTGGCCTGAGTGATGAAATCCGAATGGGTGATAACCATCAGTTCTTCGCCAAATTCACTTCCACTGTAGGGAGTTGGCCGTAGTTGTTTTAGGATATCCTTGTTTAACACGGCGCCGACAATGTTCTGTAGTTGGTTGTCAAATTGTTTGTTGGGATCAATACTCCAGGAGCCCGAACCCTCAAAGGAAATAGTCACCTCTGTTTTTCGGAAAAGGCGCAGCGTATTTGCCGCCGGGTTATATTGGCCGACGGGCACCTGGATTTTAGCCAGGCGCAGCCCGCGCACCTCTCCCAACTCCGTTACCACCGCCTGTTTGGGCGGATATAAGGTGTTTGTGGCGTAAAACTTTTCATCCTTGACGAAGGCCGGTATGTCCGTCCGCGGCGGTCCGGGTTCCGGCTCTGGTTGCGCCAGTCCCTCGTCCTGGACCGGGTGCAGTTTCAGTAGAATTTCTTCCGCCTCTTCGGCAACCGCCCGGACGCTAATACGGACGTTGTTCGGCACCGCAACCAACCTGGAAATCATCGGGATATCCGGCCGCCCCAGTTCATGGGTACTCGATGCCACACCCGGTACGATAATCTTAGTAAAGGTTTCACCCTTTCCCAGCCGCGTTCCCACCTTCGGCTCACCAAAAGTGAAGATGGCGCGTATTTGGTTTTCATTGGTGGCCTGCGCGTCCAATAGCACGTCGGCTACTTTGCCGACATGCTCATCTCCGGCACAAGGATTACTTTCGGGGGTCAAAGTCAACATACGATAACGCAGCATGCGGCCGCTGTTGTAGAGCATTTCCGCGGGGGCGAGCGAAACGCCCTGCCGAAAATCCTGCAGCTGTACCAGATAGTCTAAAATGGCGGATGAGGCGGCACACACATCACCCCGCTGATAAGCGTCTTCCGCCGCGCCCAGTTTCTCGCGCAAGGTGGCTTTCTTTTCATCATCTAAAAGATCATCCGGAAATATATCAACATCGTTTTTGGCCTCCGCTATCGCAGCTGCTATTTCCCGCTCCCCTTCAAGTTCCCCCTCGCCTTCCAGAGCTTCACCTTCGCCTTCCGCAGATTCCCCTTCGCCTTCTTCGGGTTCTCCCTCGTCAGGTACACGCTCTCCCTCGACGGGTGCGACCTCACCTTCCTCAGGTTCCCCTTCGGCAAATTCACCTTCCGCCTCGCCTTCTTCGGGTTCCCCTTCGCCTTCTTCCGGTCTGCACGTGTCACAACCGCGGCAATCCGATTTCAGCAATGCTTTGACCAGAAGGTTTTGTGTGGCGTCATTGATCGGCGGACATCCGGTCCCCAGAAGTATCGCGATACCTGTAAGAGAACACATAACAATCATAACTAGAATGTTCTTCGTCATGACCCGTCTCCCTATTATGTTGTACCCTGAGCGTTTACCGTTCCTTCATACTATGGTGCCTTGCCGATTTACCGGAAATGTTTCCGTCTGAAGCCGATTAATCTTTTTACCAGGCGTCATCGGGGATTGCCTGTAAAACAACCCGTCAAGACGGAGGCTAAGACTCGTTGAAAGCCAAAGGAATATCTAAAAATATGAGTTCCGGTTCCGTATGTCCGCCGAGGGCTCTCACCTTGCCGTTCGGATCGGCTATGGTGGAACAGCCGCTGTGCAGATACCCTTTCCATTGCCCCCCCGCAACCTCGGAGAGGACAGTGTTTGTGCCTATTACCCATAACTTCGTCTTTTGGGCCACATTCTTTATGTGGTTGATAAAAGTTATCCCGTTATCCAGCAGGTCACTTTTCTTTTCCGCGAATCCGTGGGGAGCGATGAGAAGCCAGGCACCCAGGTCGGCCGCTCGCTTTGGATTTTCGATGTCGAAATTATCCGCACAAATTGTAAGCCCTACCCGGCCAAACTCGGTATCCGCCACCTTGATATCCCCCGCATCTCCCGCATCATAAAGATGGGCGGTAAGTTCAGGCAGTGTGGTAATCTTCCTGTGCTTGAGTACAATACTGCCCGAACGGTCTATGAGGACAGCGGCGTTGTAGGTTTTATCATCCGCTTTTTCCAGGCATCCGGCGGCTATCCAGAGGCGGAGTTTCCTGGCGAGTCCTGACAGAAAATCCGTATACGGTCCCGGAATGGGAAATGCGCTTTCACGCGCTTTCTGGCAGAGCCATCCGAAATCGGGCGCTTCGGGCAGGCACGCCAAATCCGCCCCGCCGAAAGCCGATTCCCGGATATACCTTTCCGCCCGCCCCATGTTCTCCTCAAGGTCGCCATCAATCACGTCCATCTGAATCATTGCGACACGCAGCCTTGGATGAAGTACAGGCCCGGCCACAACAGCAGTGGCCGCCTGCCCCTTAACCGTCCCGAAGAAGTTTAGGTTCATCTCCTCTGTCATTGTATAAATACCAAAGATAAGCCCAAAAAACACTAGCCACAATCTACGCTACTTATCCAGTATAATCTTTTCTCTCAGATTGCGCAAGGCCCCTCTGCTTCTCAGGAGTTTATTTCAGTTACAATATCCTTGTAGATGCCGGCTGAAATTGCCTCTTGTCCCGCCCTTACGTTCATTTCGTATTTTGGCTGTGTTCTGATCCTGTACGTTCACGCCTGTCAATGTTCTTTTGCGGGCATTCATGCTATCATGTCTCATACTTGTCTCACGAAACTATGGTAGAAAAGGGAAACTGGAAATGAAAACTATACATATCTTTGCGGTTCTTGTTCTGTTGTTTGGATGGATGATGACCAATACACCCTGGCTTGCGGCGGCAGACACAGCGAAGGAAGATGCTGTCCGCCAAGATGCCGCTGTTTTTCCCACGCGGGTTGACTTCGACTATGCGTTTTCAACGCCGCACCGCATGACGGTTGCGCGGCCTGACAGCAGCGACAAAACGCTGCTGGACCTTGAGCCGGGTCTTCTCAAACTGGTATGGACCTATGACAACTTGCTGCATCTTCCCTTGGCTGCTTATGTAACGCCGGTTGCCTCCTGGAGCATCAAGGTTACTCCTCAAATCGCGGAAAAATCCTTTCCAAAAAGCACATGGACCCGGATTGAAGGGTATCTGCCCGCACTTGATAATTTCTATGAAGCCTCCCAAGGTGCGATGCGCCTGGAGGTCACAGGCGGCGCAGAAGCGGCGATAGTTCGTATCACTATGTCGAACACCAGCGATGCCAATATCACGTTTCGTCTTGTATGCGAATCGCAAAGAGGCTTCTTTGGCTATAATCCCGGCTATGTGGATGCCGTCCGGGACCGCGATTGCCTGCTGGCGGGCTGGGGAGACCGGGCCGACCGTGTCCTGGCATGTGCCGTCGGCGCGGATGAATGCGTCATTCTTGGCCCGACAACGTTGTGCCCGACCTTTGAAGTCAAGCCTGGAGAAACCCGGTCCGGCTGGTTGATCCGTCCCTATCGCGGGTATGCGGCCGATCTTCCGGGTTTAAGAACACAGAACTGGTCGGCACAATTCGAAGCATCGCTGACGGAATGGCGTGCCCTGGCCGGGCGGGCAACAAAAATTTCTTTGCCCGACCCCGGTGTGGTAAACGCCTTTTACGCCTGTCTCACCGACCTGTTCATCATGCGAGAGCCGGTGGCGGAAGGGTATATTGCGGCAACGCCGGGCACGGACGGTTATCGGGCGCCCAACGCCGGCGAGGCATCCATTGTCGCCGTGGCACTTGACCAACTGGGCCTGCACGGGGAATCCGCACTGGGATACCAGATGTGCATTGACCAGCAGGGGGATGACGGCGACTGGGCGGACCCGAAAGGGTGGAGCCACCTTTGCTGGCTTTCCTCCGGGTTCAAGTCCTGGGCTATCATGGAACATTTCCGGCTCACGGGAGATAGGGCCTACCTGGAGTCCGTGTACCCGCGAATGGCGGCAAGTTCCCGGTTCCAGGAACAGATGCGGTCGCGGACCCGCGTTGAAAAGGACGGGGTTCGGCCGCTCGAATACGGCCTGATGCCGCGTGGCATGGGCGATTGCGGCCTTAAAGACGGTGACGACCTGTACGGCGTGTTTGTACCTCATAATATCTGGTCCGTCTATGCCGACAACCTTACGCTGGAGGCGGCCAGGATTCTTGGACGCACCGATGATATTGAAACGTTTCAGGAAATTTATGATACGGCTTCCAGAGACCTTATCGACGCCATGAGACGGGGCGCCATTGCCGAAACGGAGTACCGCTGGATTCCTGGTGTCTTGGGGAAAACCAGTGGCAGTCGCTGGGGCGCGCTGAATGCCCTGTTTCCCTGCGGCCTTCTGGCGCCGGATGATGAACTGGTAACCGGCACCATCCGCCATATCCGTTCTAACATGAGTCCGGGCGGGCTGCCCATGAACACCGGCTGGCTCGCCAACGGCATGTGGGTGGCCATCGCACTCGACAATCTGGCGGAAGCCCATCTCGTGCGCAACGAGGGGGATGAAGCCGCCGCCCTGTTGTACGCCACGCTGAACCACGCCACACCGTTAATCACCTGGTGCGAGGAACGGGGTCCCGAACCCGGCGCCACGGAGGTGACGGGTGACCGGCAGCATTTGTGGACACCCGTCGCCGTGGTACGCGAGGTCCGCGACAGCCTGGTCATGGAAGTGGGCGACACCCTCTGCCTGGCCCGCGGTATTAACCGCGACTGGCTGGGAAGCGGCCTGCCCGTCGGCCTGGAGGGGGCGCCGACCCATTGGGGCCGCCTCAGCTATGAGATGCGCTATGACGCGGCAGCCAAGCGGTTAACGGGAAAACTCCGCATTGAAGACAAGCCGGGCAACGGCTCCGTTCCGGCGTCCATCCTGTTACATACGCGGCTGCCCGGCCCATTGCGGCTTCAATCCGTTAATACCGAATCCGAGGCGGTACTGGCGCCGGACGGGGCTTCCCTTCAGTGGTCCCCGTTTACGGGCGAACGCGCCTTTGAGGCCCTTGCGGGATAAGCGGGAGCCGCCCTCAAGAAGACCAAAGCACGGTCTGGAATCTTTACCGGGGTTGGTGTAGAATAGTCGAAGATCCGTTGGAAACAAGGTGTTTCCAATGGCCCGAACCCGATACCCAAACGCATAGGGCGCATCTCATTTTCATCAGCCCCCCCAGTTAAGGAGTTTTAAAGTATGTATCCTGCCTGTTTCATTCTTGGAAATCTGTTCTCTTATACGGTGTTGGCGGTACTATGTATCAGTGCCGTTGTGCCGGTCCATACAACGGCCCAGGCCCAGGAGCCGGCAGTAAGCGCTTCTCCGGGGATGTTTGTATCCATCAGGGAAAGCCTGCTCACGGACAACACATTCACCTCCACCAGCGAAGGCCTGAAGTACCTGGGTATCGACGCCGTGGAACTAAGCCTCGACCGGGATTTGTCCGTGCATGCGCCGGATGCGGAAGCACGGGTGGTTCTGGATTCCGATGACGCCGCCAGGGCCTATCGGGCACGGGCCGAACAGGCGGGGGTGAAGGTCTGCGCGGTGTTGACCGCCTGTGATTTCAGCGCCGGCGACATGGAATCAAACATCGCTTTTATAACCCGCGCCATTGAACTTGCCGAACTGCTGGGCGCACCCACCGTCCGCATTGATTCGGCCATGTCCCGGGAACGGGAACTGGATTTTGAAACCCGGGTAAACCTGTTCTCGGAAGGGCTGGGCGGCGCGCTCAACCGCACCAAGGATTCCACCATCACCCTGGGCATAGAGAATCACGGGTTTCAGGGCAACAACCTGGCCTTTCTTTTAAATGTGTTCAAAGCGGTGAATTCGGAACGCCTCGGCTCCACGCTCGACCTCTGTAATTTCTACTGGCGCGGCTATCCCCTCTCCGAAGTGTACGGCATACTGCGGTTGCTCGCCCCCTACGCGAAGCACACCCATGTAAAGAACATCAACTATCCCGAGGAACAACGCGAAGTCATCCGGGAAGCCGGCTGGGAATACGGCAAGTATGCGTGTCCCCTTGATGAAGGCGATATTGACCTGACGAAGGTGGTGGGTATCCTGAAAGACGCCGGCTATACAGGCGACTTTTGCATCGAAGACGAGTCCCTTGGCAAATACGCCGCAAACGAAGAACGTATTGCCGTTCTGAAACGGGACGTCGTACATATGCAGGACATCCTGAACCGGGTGAAATGACCGTACCGTTCCACACAAAATGATTAAACCCGGCGCCGCAGGACAGACATAAAGTTGCCGCCTGCTTTCGACGGGCCAGACAACACAGATTCAGTATTCCACCCTTAGGACAAATACAGGACTGCGTTGTCCGGAATAATTCACAATGGCCTTGGAAAATAAACTCGAACGTATCCGTGCCATCCTGCCCGAAATACAGCGGCTGGTATCACCCTGCCGGGCATGCGGACATGCCTGTGGGGCGGACCGGACCGGCGACGGCGCGGGTGTATGCGGCGCAGGATTGGGAGACGGTGACCATGCCCGCTGGCAGGCGGCACTCCCCCATTTCGGCGAGGAGCCGATGCTGGTCGGACGGGGCGGCTCGGGCACGGTGTTCTTTTCCCATTGCTGCCTGCGCTGCGTGTTTTGCCAGAACTGGCAGATCAGTCACTGCGGCGAAGGGCGCAACGGGCATTACCGGGAACTGGCGGAAGTATTCCTGGGACTTGAACGGCAGGGGGCAGAAAACATCAACCTGGTGACGCCCACCCAGTACATCCTGCCGATACTTTGCGCGCTTGAGACTGCCTGCGCGCGCGGTCTCGGCATCCCCATTGTCTACAACACCAACGGCTATGACGCCGTGGAACTGGTACGCCTGCTGGACGGGGTGGTGGATGTGTGGCTCCCTGACCTCAAATATATGACACCGGAATCCGCGGAACGCTACTCAAAAGCGCGCAAGTATCCGGAAACCGCCTGCGCGGCCGTACGCGCCATGTATGCGCAAGCGGGCCCCGTGCGGAGTGAAAACGGGATTGCTGCCGGCGGGGTAATCATCCGTCACCTGGTACTTCCAGGGGATATCGCGGGCAGTTTTGATTTCTTACTGTGGCTCCGCGATGAAAAGATGACCGGGGTTACGCTGAGCATCATGAGCCAGTATTCTCCCCAGTATCACGCGGCGCGTTACCCGGAAATCGACCGGCCCGTCACACGTAAAGAATATGAGGATGTCGTCGCTTTTGCGGAAAAGCTCGGCTTTGAACATCTCCTCATACAGGAAATGGATAGCCGCGATACCTTTCTGCCGGACTTCGAACGGGAACAACCCTTTCTTTAGAGGCATAGTGTTGTCTTGTGGATGATTTATCAGTGCGCTGTGCGCTGTGCACATCTTCGGATAGGACACCCTGACCGCAAAATCCTTCAGAGTCTTTTCGGTCCCTTATGTCCTTTTTGTCCTTCAGATCCTTCAAATTAAAAATAGGTTCAGGACATGTTCCACTTTTCCGGTAGGCCCGTGTGAGAGGATCTGTGTAGTGTGTGTTGTGTAAACACAATAATTCCCGCTCGCCTGTCGCTTGTAGTAAACTATGCTCGTGTTTTGTGGATCAATTTCCGGCTGCGCCGGTTCAGGAAACGCTGTCGTGACCAAGTCCCGCTTATCGCCAACGCCTTTCTATACAGACAAAGCCAATCCCGCCGTCCGGGTCGCCTCGGGCAAGGGGCCCTATGAAAACACGCGTAAGGCCCTGGCCGGCCTGGACCTTTCACCCGCAGCGGGGCGACGGGTATTGCTGAAGCCAAACGCAGGCCGGGTGGCGGAACCGGGGACGGGCATCACGACCCATCCACAGGTGGTTGCCGCGGTCATAGATGTCTTCCGCGAAGCAAGCGCGGAGGTGGCGGTCGGCGAAAGTCCCATTACCGGCGTGAAAACCCACGAAGCCTTCGCCAGATGCGGCATTCAGGAGATTGCCGAGGCGCGTAACTGCCCGCTGCTCGACATGGACGCGCGTCCCAGCATACTGGTGGACATTCCGTTCGGGGAAGCCATTCAGCGGCTCAAAGTCTGCCCCGAGGTACTGGAATACGATATCGTCGTTTCCATTCCCGTGATGAAAATGCATATGCATACGGGAGTCACTCTTGCCGTTAAAAACATGAAGGGATGCTTGTGGCGCCGATCCAAGGTGGACCTGCACATGCTGCCGAAACTTTCCGGCCGGGAAGACGAGAAATCACTCAATATCGCCATTGCGGATATGGCCACCGTATTGTTGCCCCATCTGTCGATTATTGACGGCACCATCGGCATGGAAGGATTGGGACCGAGTGCCGGCGCACCCAGAGCACTCGATGTTGTCCTGGCAGGGGTTGACCCCTTCGCAACGGACGCTGTGGCCTGCGAACTGATGGGCATCTCCGCCCAAGACATACCGCATCTATGCCTGGGCGCCGCGCGGGGCGGCGGCGTCATAGACATGAAGCAAATACGGGTAACCCCGGATGACTGGCGAAGCATGGCGGTTCCTTTCGCCTTACCCCCAAAGAATCTGTCCCTGGAATTTCCAAACGTCAATGTATTAGACAACCAGTCCTGCAGCGCCTGTCAGTCCAGCCTGCTCCTGTTCCTGAAAAAATACGGAGAAGAACTATTCTCCGCAGGGCGAGACGGTGATAAGACGCCCATTGCCATCGGCAAAGGCCATGAAGCGCTCCCTCCCGGGACCTTGTGCATCGGGAACTGTACCGCCAAATTCCGGGAAGGCAGACCCTTCGTGCCCGGGTGCCCGCCCGTGGTCAGCCAGATACTGGAAGTGTACGGGGAATACTTCAGGTAGCCCGTCCTTTTTGTTGTATTTGAAGAACAAAGAGCATACTCTATGCCTTGAAAATAAGTGTAAAGTCAGAAGAGGCATAAGAAAAGTCCCTGCAAGGTGAATGATCCTATACTCCCTGCAAATTCTGCATGCCCTACATAGAAAAACAAAAGATTAACCGTTCCAAAAACAACCATATGACGCTCGTAGAACTCGTTTTGATTTTTGTCCTTTCGCAGGTCACCACCCCCGCTTCCAGTCCGGAACCTGGATTGGCTGTCTGGTATCCTTTGGACGGAAACGCGGAAGATGCCAGCGGTAACGGCAACAACGGAACGATCCACGGAGCTGTCTCCACCGCGGACCGTTCAGGTAAGGCAAACGGCGCGATGCGCTTTGATGGATTGGAAAGCTTTATTGAGGTTCCGAATTCGGATTCCCTCAACATCAGCGGCGATACAAGCCTTACTATCGCGGCCTGGGTGCGCACGGAAACCAATCCGCCTTTGTCCACAAAGGCCCTGGTCTGGAAATGGGGGCGCCGCATGGAGGAGGACGATCAGTTCGTTTTCGGGTTATCTGATGGCGGGGCTTTCTTTGGCCTATCCGATTTGCCTTCGCGCATTACATCCGGACCGCTGCCCCTGAAAACATGGTTCTCCGTTGCCGGAGTATACAACGCCGCCAACGGGAGCATCCGACTCTATATTAACAGGGAACTGGAAGCCACCAAGCGTCTTTCTTCCGAAATCCGCAACACAGACGAACCGGTCCTTATTGGAAAAGGAGAAATGGCGCACCAGTTCTTCGCCGGGGACCTGGATGAAATACGCATTTATAATAAAGCGCTTTCCCGGTCGGATATTCAGCGGCGTTACCGCGGACCCTCGTTCGAGGAACGCATGGCGCAGATAAAAGCGGCGACTCCCATAGAACCCCGGAGTGATGCGCATCTTCCACAAGGGGCGCCGTTCGAAGCGGATGCGGAACCTTTAGGCCCGCAAAGTGAAGTCGTTGGAGATCTGCCTGAAGGAGGATTGGGGCCGCAGGGTAAGTTTCTACGGTTTGACGGCAAAGATGATTTTATCTGTATTTCCGACCCCCGGCTTGACCTCAAGGGTAGTTTCGCGGTCTCCGCCTGGGCCTGCGCGGGTGATCAACGCAGGGAAGGCCCCCTGTATTTTCGAGGGGACGAACAGTTTGCCCATGACCCCTGCCAATTGGTTATTTTTGGAGACAAGGTCAGGTTTCGTATTGACGGCGGTCCCGGGTTGCAGGAACATGTTTGTTTCGCCGAATCCCCACTTCATCCAGGATGGCATTTGTGGACCGGGGTGTACGATTCCGGGAAAGCGAGATTATACCTGTATATGGATGGCCAACTTGTCGGAGAAAGTGTGTTGCCCGCAGGTCCCTCCTATGATACGAGCGGTATGAAAAGCGAAATCGGTTCAATCAACAGGGGGAAGTGGGGAGTGTACAAGGGAGATATTGATCAGTTCAGTATATGGAATATCGCCAGAACAGCCGATGATATTCATAAGGAGTTCACACAGGGTTTGAAAGGAAATGAAGCAGGACTTGTTGCATTCTGCACATTCGATGAGGAGGGACCGGAGATACAAAATATCTGTGATCCCAAGTCAAATAAAATCTTTCCGGGCCATTCCTGCCAATCAGACCCTTGTGACCCGGCAAGGGTTACCATAATCAAATAGGATCTTTTACGGAATCTTTTATTGCAGGCATACCGCAGTGTTCAGGATTTAGCAGGTGGGCTTTGGCTTTCTGGAATCCGGGGGCATTCTTGTGTAGAATTCCATCCATGACAACTCCCTGGTGGCATAAGACAACGGTCTATCAGATCTACCCCCGTTCGTTTCTGGATACGAACGGGGACGGTATCGGCGATTTGCGGGGGATTATCGAAAAACTGGACTACATTGCAGACCTTGGTTTTGAAACCCTCTGGATCTCGCCCTTCTATCCAAGTCCCCTTGCCGACCATGGCTATGATATTACGGATTACGAGGGGGTGGCGCCGGAATACGGCACCATGGCGGTGTTTACGGAACTGCTTGAGGAAGCGCATCGCCGCGGACTGAAAGTGCTGCTTGACATGGTGCTCTGTCACACCTCGGACCTGCATCCCTGGTTTGTTGAATCGCGGCAGTCCCGGGATAACCCGAAATCAGACTGGTATATCTGGCGGGACGGACCGAAGCATCGGAAGCCCAACAACTGGATTGCCTACCCGGGCGGCAGCGCCTGGCACTATGCTCCGGAACGAGGGCAGTGGTATCTGGCGTCGTTTTTGCCTTTTCAACCGGACCTCAACTGGCGCAACCCTGAGGTGAAGGCGACCATGTTCGACGTGGTGCGGTATTGGCTGCGGCAGGGGGTGGATGGGTTCCGGCTCGACTTGTTCAGCGCGCTTATGAAGGACCCCGAGTTCCGCCCCAATCCTTTCCGGCCCGGATTATATGACGGGGGACGCCCCTATCTCTATGACCCGTGCATGCAGCATAACCACCCCGACACGTTTGGGGTCTGTAAGGAACTGCGCAACATAGTCCGCGAATTCACAGAGCCCGAGCGTATCCTGCTCGGGGAGGTCATGGGCGCCAAGGAGGATGTCCGGAAACTGCTGGGGGGCGAAACAAACGACGGCCTGAACCTGGGTTTCCTTTTCGATATGATTTTCCTGCTGCCGTGGCATCGCCGAGCGAAGTGGTTTCATGACCTTGTAGCCCGATTCGAACACTATTTTCCCGAGCCCTTTCACCCTACCTATGTTTACGGTAACCACGATATGCGCCGGCTTATGAGTCGTATCGGTGATGATATGGCGCTTGCAAAACTGCTGGCCGTGTTCCAACTCACGGCGCGGGGCGTGCCTACCGCTTATATGGGCGAAGAAATCGGGATGAAGGATGTCTTTATCCCGAAATCACAAGCCCAGGATCCCGTGTCGAAACTGTGGCAGTGGGTGCCGGATTGGGTGCGCAAACGGTTGCCGATTAATCTAAATCGTGACATGAACCGTACACCCATGCAATGGACCGGCGGCGAAAACGCCGGTTTCTGTCCGCCGAAGGCCGTTCCGTGGCTGCCGATTAATGAGGCCGACAAACACGAGCACAACGTGGAAACACAATCGGCGGCCCCGGGCTCCTTATTCAATGTGTATCGCACCCTGTTGAAACTGCGACGCGAACTGCCCCCCTTGCACGCAGGAACGCTCACGCTGCTGGAGGCACTTCCGCCCAATGTGCTGGGCTATGAGCGTCACCGTGACGACCAGACTGTGGTCGTCTTGATTAACTTCAGAAAACGTGCGGCAACTGTTTCCCTGGAGCGGGATGCGGACCTGTTATTCGGAACCGTTGAAGAGGTCCGGGTCGACGGGTGCAATGCCTTCCTGTCCGCGCAATCGGCACTGGTAGCCCGGTATAGCGCAAACGCTTAACGCGGACAGCCAGTTGCCGGAATCCGTGGCTTAAAATTCCAACCCCTGCCCGAACCGGGGTTCACTCAGGTCATACAAGGCTGAATGCGGCGGTTCTATGGCATCCTCACGGTAGTGGGTCCCACACGACCGCCGGTTGTGCCACGCCGCCTGCGCGATAATTTTGGAGGCCTGCGCCATGTTGCGAAGGCCGATCAGGGCATCATTGATTTGCGAAGCCCGGTAGAACTGTTCAATGGAATGCAGGAGATGGTCCAGGTCGTACAAGGCCCGGGAAAGACGGTGGCTGCTGCGCGTCAAGCCCACATAAAGCCACATGGTGTCCTGTATCGTGCCGCAGTCGCGATGAATCAGCGCCGGGTCGGGACTTTCGCGAGAACCGACCTCCTCCCAGGGCGGGATCCTGTCCTCTGAAACCAGGCAAAGGTCATTCCGTTCCAGAATATCCCCGGCGGCGCGGTCACCCCAGACCAGGCCCTCCAGCAGAGATGTGCTGGCAAGACGGTTCGCGCCGTGCACGCCCGTGCAGGAAACCTCTCCGGCGGCGTACAGGCTGTCGATGGTGGTTCTTCCGCTCAGGTCGACGAGGACGCCGCCGCAAAAGTAATGCGCTGCGGGCACCACCGGCACAGGTCCAGCGGTTACATCTATCCCGGCTTCAAGACAGGTGGCATAAATGGTGGGAAAGCGTCCCCTGATGTGACTGGCAGACATGCAGGAAGCCAGGTCCAGCAGCACATGGGAATACCCGTGGGTTATCATTTCCGTATGTATGGCGCGCGCCACGATATCGCGCGGTGCCAAGTCTTTCCACTGGGGCGAATAGTCTTCCATGAACGCCCGTCCGTCCGGGGTAAATAACCGGCCGCCTTCACCGCGCACCGCCTCGGAAATGAGGAAATTATTCGCGCCGGGTACTGCGAGCGTAGTGGGATGGAACTGCACATATTCCGCGTTGATAATACGGGCCCCCGCCCGGTACGCCATGGCGAGCCCATCGCCCCGGGCCCCCTCCGGATTCGTGGTGTGCCGGTAAACACGCCCTATCCCCCCCGTGGCGAGCACAGTAGCACGGGCAAGCACACGGTGTACACTCTTTCCCGCGGTATCAAACACATACGCCCCGTAGCACTTTACGGCACGGTATCGGGCCACGGGATTCTTGTCATGATGCGCCGAGGTGATCAGGTCCACGGCGGTAAGGTCCGTTCTCAGGGTAACATTGGGCAGCCGCTTCAATGTCGAGACCAACCCCGTGATAATGGCATGGCCGGTGGCGTCGCCGACATGCAGGATGCGTCGTTTCGAGTGACCCCCTTCCCGGGCATACGCCAGAACGCCTTCCTGGCTCCTGTCGAAGTGTACCTCCGATTCTTCCATCAGAACCCGTTGCACGATATCAGGGCCTTCTTCGACCAGAAGACGCACCGCCTCGGGAAAACAACAGCCGCTTCCCGCTTCCAGGATGTCTTTTTCCAGCAAATCCGGGTTGTCATCGGGGCCACGGCAGACGATGCCCCCCTGGGCATAGCGGGTATTGCATTCGTCCGGGAGCGGGGCGCGGGTGATGACCAGGATTTGCCGGTTCGGGTCGCGCGCGAGACGAAGCGCGGCGGCCGCCCCTGCGATGCCGCACCCGATAACCAATACGTCTGTCTGGAGTGCCATGGTGTCGGTTTGAATTCCTTTTATATAAGGTTCCTGCTACGCGAAAGCACTTACTGTACACCAACAGGAACTTGGCGCACAACCGGCAGGGCGCAGCGGCCACTGCGGGGAAAAGGCGGATCCTCAAAGACGGGTGGTGTCCGTGAATAGCGAAGCATAGATGCCCTTTATTGCTATTGGCTATTTCATGGTCTGTCCCTTTCTTGCGGTCCTATACGAACACGGCATCAAAAAAGTGCCAAACCGGATTCCGAGTAATTATTGAA
>JAKLHG010000209.1:2968-6884 GCA_022710255.1 Candidatus Hydrogenedentota bacterium | reverse complement strand
CTGGATCCGGACGGTTGTGCCCCCCTTTCCCCGCTGGCCCGCACACTTCAGGATGCACGGGACCCCGGCTTGAATACCGGAACTTTCATGGTTACCGTGGATGGCCTGTCCGAATGCGCCGAGATCCTGCTGGAACCGGACAGGCTTCCTTCGCTGCCAGGACCCGGCTCATGGAAAATATCCTGACCCATTTGAGTGGTTCGCTGAAACAGAAATCGGGCAGAGCGGGAATCCTCTGCCTTTTAGCCGCCAATGCCGACCCCGAAATCAGCCGTCGTTTCGCGGCGGTGGATGCGGGGCTATATCCACGCCTTATGGATTCCATCATCAAGACAGACAAACAAACCCAGGTGTCATCCTACACCCCCGGCACCGCCCTGCCTGGAGACCATGCCCTGAATCCTTACGAGCGGGCACGTGTTGAAGGTGCCATGCATGCCCTCTTGAAAAACTGTCCTTTCACGTGCATGCCTATTCCCCTCAATGATGCTTCGGAAACCACGGTGGCCGATTTGCTAAAAAAAGTATTTTATCAAACCACTTGCAAAGGTCTTTGGCTCATACGCAACCATTCCTAAGCCCTCCTAAGTCTAATTGTGAAATCGGCCGGACAGTGATATCATAAAGATAAATGTGATACAATAAAAACAGATTTTAAAAGAAAAGAGAATCACAAATAACTGCGTATTCTAGAAGCCGTAAACAAGGCATATTTTTTTTATAAGTGGTGTGCTATGTTTCGGGTGTGTGTGCGGAGGCATTCTTGGAATCAGGCATACTTATACTTGAAACGGCTGTAATGTAGTACCACAAACTTCTCAGGGAGATGATTTCAATGGATGCCTGTAATCTATTCAGTTTAAAGGGGAAAACCGCCGTAGTCACAGGTGGCGGCGGCGTGTTGGGCACTGAAATCGCCTGCGGCCTGGCCGAGGCTGGTGCCTCGGTGGCCATAGGGGATTTATTACCGGACATGGCTGACCGGTGCGCCCGCCGGATTCTCGCAAGTGGCGGCACCGCAAAAGGCTACACAATGGATGTTTTTAATGCGGATACCATCCGGCAGTGTTGCACGGATATCGTGGACGATTTTGGCGGGATAGACATTCTGGTAAATGCCGTGGGCGGCAATATGAAGGGGGCGACGACCACAGCAGAACAATCCTTTTTTCAGATCCCGCCGGAGGCATTGTCCAAAGTGATGGACCTCAACCTCCTTGGCGGCGTAATCGTGCCAAGCCAGATTTTTGTTCCAGCCATGTTGAAGAATGAGAATGGGGGCGTCATCATCAATATTTCTTCCATGAATGCATTACGCCCCCTCACCCGAATTCCGGGCTATAGCGCAGCCAAAGCCGCCGTCAGTAATTTCACGCAATGGTTGGCAGTCCATCTTGCCCAGGAATATCAGCCTTTAATCCGCGTCAATGCCATCGCCCCCGGATTCTTTCTTACGGAACAGAACCGGTACCTCATGACTGAAAAGGACACGGGGGACCTTACTGCCCGAGGACGTACGGTACTCAACCACACGCCCATGGGGCGTTTTGGCAATCCGGAAGACCTGATTGGTGCAACGGTTTGGCTCGCTAGCGACGCATCCCGTTTTGTGACGGGAATTGTTTTGCCAATAGATGGCGGTTTTTCCGCCTTTTCAGGGGTTTAAAAAATAAACATCGCTCTAAAAGAATAAAAAGGCCGAAGGGCGTGTTTTTGGGTACGGAATTTTGTGATTAGAGGAGACTTTGTTTTATGATGGACGCAGCGAAAGTGTTGAGGGACAGAAAACCTGAACACAAGTATTTAATTGCGATAGACAGTGACGGTTGTGCCTTTGACACAATGGAAATAAAGCAGAAAGAATGTTTTATTCCAAACATTATTAAGCATTGGTCGATGCAACCGATCGCGAAATACACGCGAGCGGCGGCTGAATTTGTCAACTTGTATTCAAGATGGCGCGGTTATAATCGTTTTCCCGCTCTTGTCAAGACGTTTGATCTTTTGGAGCAGTGGGATGCCGTAAAGGCGCGAAACTTTGTGATGCCGCGAATAGATATGTTAAAACAATGGATAACTGAAGAATCAAAATTGGGTAACCCAGCACTTCAGGCATGGTGTGCCCACCACGGTCCGGAAAAAGCGCCGGATATGCACCTGACCTTGACATGGAGCCTGGCGGTGAACGAAAGTATCGCTGATATAGTTCAAGGCGGATTGCCGCCCTTTCCCTTTGTCCGCGAATGTTTGGAACGGGCTCAGGAAAGGGCTGACATCATGGTGTGTTCGCAGACGCCGACGGAAGCACTAATTCGAGAGTGGGAAGAACAGGGGCTGAAAAAGTATGTGTTTTGCATCAACGGCCAGGAGATGGGCACGAAAGGGGAACATATCCAGTACGCCGCGGAAGGTAAGTATGACAGGGATAAGATACTGATGATAGGCGACGCTTTTGGAGATTTGAAAGCCGCCCGTGCCAATGACGCATTGTTTTTCCCTGTGAATCCCGGTGAAGAGGAACGTTCTTGGCAGCGGTTGTATGATGAAGGCCTGGACCACTTTTTCTCCGGTGGTTTTGCCGGATCTTATGAAAAGACATTGATTGAGGAATTTGAAAAATATTTGCCTGAAACACCCCCATGGAACCGCTAAAAGGCTCCGGCGGGGCGGATGTACTGATTTGGTGGGGTTTCGGGCTTTCGGGATAACAGGGAACTGGGGCGTCTGTAATGCGCCAAGTATAAGGTAGCGTGAATCCGCTATCGATGTTAGAGGAAAAGGTTTACAACATAAGGACGGTGAACCCAAGTGATAGACACAAAAAAACTGACGAATGGTCGTCACAATCGAACCCTGTCATGTAATGTAGCGGAAATACTGACGCGGCGTATTGTTTCCGGCGAGTACCAGGTAAGATCCAAATTACCCACCGAACGTCTGCTTTCCGAAGAGTTTGGTGTGAACCGGCATGCTGTCCGAGAAGCGCTCAAACGCCTCGAAGCCATCGGGCTGGTCGAAATCAAACATGGTTCCGGCATCTATGTGCAGCCCCTGCACCTGACCGCCGGTATTGAAATCTTCGATGCCATGTTGTTCAGGATGGACGGCTCCTTGGACCCGACTATTTTGAGCAACATGCTTGATTTCCGGCGCCATGTCATGATCAACCTCACGGAGCTGTCCGTGCAGAGACGTAAACCCCGTGAATTGGGCCGCATTTGCCGCGTGATCGATGACATCTGCTTCAACCGGCGCAAGAACCTGATGGAAGATGAGGGGGAGCTTTTCTACAACCTCTTTGAGAATATCGCCGCCGCCACCCAGAACCGGGTATATTCACTGGTTTTCATTACACTCAGCCAGGTGTTCCGAAATATCCGTGCGAGCCTCTCAGACAGGCTTCCTGATGACCGTTTTGGGACCGAGGACTTGATGAAACTGCGGGAAGCCTTTGAGCGTTCCGACAAGGAAGCCATATCCGAAATCATCTCGCGCTGGTTAAGTGTAATGGAAACGGCCCTTGCGCCCTATTGTGTACCCGAGGAAAATAACCCTCAAGAGTAATAACGGTTACGGGGTCAACGATGTCCAAGGGTACTGATGTTCATTGTGTCGGTGCGGCCCTGTATTTTCTGCCGGTCACCACGCGGGTTCCTCTGAAGTTCGGGACTGAAACGCTAACTTCGGTAACGTGCGCGCGGGTGTGTTTGTGTGTTCGTGACAGGCAAGGCCGTTGCGCAACGGGATGGGGAGAAACGCCTTTAAGCGTGCAATGGGTCTGGCCTGAAGCGCTTTCCTATGAGGAACGCCACCAGGCGTTGCGCCTGTTTTGCACAGAATTGACCGAGGCATGGGCGCAGTTCACTACTGACGGCCATTGCCTGGAGGTGGGTCACGCCTTTCTCGAGACCCGGCT
>JAKLHG010000209.1:0-2958 GCA_022710255.1 Candidatus Hydrogenedentota bacterium | reverse complement strand
GCTCCCTGGAATATTACAGGAATTCAACCGGCGCCGTCCCGGCCGTGAAATGCCCTGGCTGGCTGCGTTGGTATGTTGTTCCGCGTTTGACATTGCCTTGCATGACGCCTACGGTATGCTTCACCATGTTCCCGTATATCAGACCTACGGGCCCAATTGGATGAACAGCGACCTCGGAGCCTTCTTGTCCCCCGCACGGGACACAAAGGTGTCTTTCGCGGGGCGATATCCGATTGATTTTTTCCGCCAACCGCCAAAGCGACGGTTGGCCGCCTGGCATCTGGTGGGCGGTATGGACCCGCTGGATGCGGCAGGGGAAAATGCCAGCAACCCTGATGATGGATACCCCGTGCTGTTGCGCGAATGGATCCGCCGAGACGGCCTTTATTGCCTGAAAATAAAATTACGGGGCAATGATGGCGGGTGGGATTACACGCGGTTGGTGCATACAGGCCGGATCGCCGTGGAAGAGGGTGTGCGATGGCTTACGGCAGATTTCAATTGTACCGTCACGGATCCCCGCTATGTCAACGAAATTCTGGACCGTCTCCGGGACGAAGAACCGCGCATTTACGGCATGATTCTGTATGTGGAACAACCTTTTCCCTATGAACTCGACCAGCACGGCATCGATGTACATTCGGTTGCGGCGCGTAAGCCACTGTTCATGGATGAAAGCGCCCACGATTGGCGCATGGTCCGGCGCGGCCGGGAATTGGGATGGACCGGGGTCGCCCTGAAAACCTGCAAAACACAGACCGGGGCGTTATTGAGCCTGTGTTGGGCTGAAGCGCACGGCATGGGCCTTATGGTTCAGGATTTAACGAATCCCATGGTGGCGCAGATTCCGCACGTGTTGCTTGCCGCACACGCGAATACCATCATGGGCGTGGAAACCAACGCCATGCAGTTCTACCCGGAGGCAAGCCGTCCGGAAGAGGCGGTCCACCCCGGCCTTTATCAACGAAGAGCGGGGAGCGTTGATCTGGCCACTATATCCGGCCCGGGATTCGGCTACAGAATGCAAGATATCAAACGGCCGCTGCCGGAACCGGAAATCACCACAGGGTTATGCCCCGAAATCTGAAGACCTTTTCCTCACTCAAATAACCGAAGAGACAGGGTGCCTGTGCTTATGGATACGGTACGTGTCCTAAAGACCTTTTTTGGCATATAGTGCGTGTATTGTGTGTCCCGCAGTGGGGGTTTGTTAAAGCAGGATATGCATCTTGCACAGCGAAGCGAAAACAGATCCCGGTATCCTTTCTACAGTATTCGTCTGCACAAATGCAGGGAAACTCGGGTTAAGAGGTTAACAATCCCATCTTTCCCGTCGGCAGTTGGCGAGGCTCCCAATAACGGTAGTCTTATTATATGGGTACCGGTAAGATACAACGACTTTCTTCACGACAAACACCACGAGATATTAGATGCGACACATTAAAACAAACAGGTACCCAGGGCGTTTGCAGATTCAAGCCATGATTGCCGGAAATATCGGGCCCCCTGAGCATTGAAAAGTCAACATCTCTATTTTGTACCCACATTCGTACCATTTTGCCTGCCAGGACCATGGTTAAGTTTTTTATCTATCTGGGAACAAATCCAACTCATGGTTTGTTATATAGTGAGATTAAGATGTTTTATTTTTTTTGTAATATATTTCTAGTAATGCAGGAGACTTCCAGGTGGCGGTAAACAAGAAGGGTAAACCTGTTCCTACAAACAGTAACGCGTCAAAGGATGGTTATTTCGGTGTCGTAAAAACATTTAAACATAAGTTACATGTCTGTTGTCGGGATGCCGAACAGTTCAGGAAAGGAGATATCGTTTTTTTGTGGGTTTACGTGGATGCCAAAGGACTCAAACAAGGCTTTATGGAAAAGGAGCGGGGATCCGTTCCAATTCCGACACAGCAATGGCTGAGTATTATTGATGAGGCCGCATCTTTGGGCGCGAATTGGCTGGTTTTATCCCTGCGGGACGCTCTGAACAAATGCGCCGGGGTCTATGAAATCTGTCAATGGGCGCAACGTGTGCACGGCATGAACGTAGGGTTGCATTTGAAAGGATGCACCTGTCCCGAAAAAGACGAAGTAGCGCTTTTACGCAAATTAGACCGTAAAAAAACCAAGTTGCTAATGCATTGTCCCCCCGGAAAGATGCCGGTAGCAAAAGAGATAGACGGCATCACGGTTTGGATAGCGAACCCGCAACCCGATGGAGAAAAGCCAAAATGTCAGGGTGCGGCGCGCATGATTTTCGTCAACGAAAAAGGGATTCTCTACACATGCGGGTTGGTGGAAGGAAAAGAAGATTACCGCATAGGTCATGTTTTTGATGAGTGCCTGAAAACCGTTCTCACCAATCCTAAAACCCCCCGGAAAGTATGCGATGACCTGCATAAAGTAAGCTCCGGATGCGACGGTTGTCCGTCGCTTGTAACCACATTTTTGCCTAGAATGCGCAGAATGCCTTAAAGAGAAATACCCGAAATCTGCCATTACATTAGTGCAAGGGTGGATGCAGTGGTAATACCATTTTTATCAGGGGAACACGTGCGGGAATCATATAGTACACAGGGGACGTTTTTTTCTGGCCTATTTTAATTTCACTTGATTTAATCCGCAGGAATGTGTATACTGAAAGTATATTCAGTTTAACCCACACATGATGAAGCGGATACCCCCTGCAATGCAAAACGATATCACGCCAAGACAAAAATCCATTGTGGAATATATAGCGGAAACTATTGAATCTGAGGGATTTCCGCCAACACTACAGGAGATTGGGGCCCATTTTGGCATCAGCTCTACAAACGGTGTATTTGACCATTTGAGGACACTGGAGCGTAAGGGCTATATCGAGCGTAGCCCTAAGGCGCGCAGTATTCGCCTCACACAAAAAGCCGTGGCGGGAATGGTTCGGGGAGGCGGGAACGCGCTGCCGCTGGTGGGC
>JAKLHG010000208.1 GCA_022710255.1 Candidatus Hydrogenedentota bacterium | reverse complement strand
CTGCCGGGAACATGCTATCGCCATCTGCAAAGGCCTGGCGGAAACGGAAATGTGCCTGCCCTACACGATTGAACAGTTGAAACGGGCCGTGGGCGATTTGGCCCTGTCCAACAACCAGCTTCAGGAAACTCAGCAGGCGCTGATGCACTCGGAAAAATTGGCCAGCATGGGCCAGCTGGCCGCAGGCATCGCCCATGAATTGAACAATCCTCTTGGCGTTGTGCTCATGTATTCCCATTTGCTCAAGCGCGAACTGGCGGACTCCGAGCGGCTTGGCAAGGACTTGACCACTATCGCCGAGCAGGCGGACCGCTGTAAAAAGATAGTGGCGGGTTTGCTTCATTTTGCCCGGCAAAACAAGGTGCTGCGTCAGCAGGTGAAACTGATGGAGGTGGTGCAGTCCGGCTTCAAGGGCAGTCCGGCTCCCGCAAATATTCGCCTGGAAATACGGGACCAGATGAAAAATCCCATTGTGGATATTGACCGGGACCAGATTACCCAGGTAATTCTCAACCTCGTCAATAATGCCTTCGACGCCATGGGCGATGAAGAAGGCCAGTTGATTGTGACCCTTTTAGACAAGGAAGACAAGGTCACCATTGAGGTGCGGGACACAGGCCCGGGCATCCCGGACGACATTGTCAAGAAAGTATTTGAACCTTTCTTTACCACGAAAAGCATCGGGAAAGGTACCGGACTGGGCCTTTCCATTACTTACGGCATCGTGAAAATGCATAACGGGGACATTTCCTTGAAAACCAACTGTGATCCTGCGAAAGGACCGACAGGAACGACTTTCAGAGTTGTGTTGCCGAGGCATGGACACGGATGATATAGTGTACAAACGGGCCTGCCGCGGGGTGGGCCCAGGGAGACCAGGAACAATGGCTGATACCAAAGCGCAACCGGAATCGAAACGGACGATCCTTCTTGTGGATGACGACACGGATTTCTTATTCCAACTCAAGGCCCAGTTTTCGGCGGCGGGGTTCAATGTGATCTCGGCGTCCAGCGGCAAGGATGCCGTGGCGCTGCTCGCGGATACGCGCCCGGACTTGTGCGTGGTGGACCTTATGATGGAACGGGCGGATATGGGGTTCACACTCTGTTACAAAATCAAGAGAAAGGATCCGTCCATCCCGGTCATCATGGTCACCTCCGTCACCCATGAAACCGGTTTGGATTTCGACGCCACCACCGAAGAGGAGCGGTCCTGGATCAAGGCGGACGCCCTGCTGGACAAGCCGGTGCGTTTCGAGCAGCTTCAGCGTGAAGTAGCCCGCCTGCTGAAAGGATAAGGTATGAAGCGCTTGCGCATACTGGTGGTGGATGACGAAACCTACATCCGCACAGCCATCGAGCGCACCCTGGAATCCCTGCAGTTCATCATGGCCGACATCGGGGAGACCGTTGCCTTCGATTTCGAGGAGGCGGGATCCGCGGAAGAGGCGCGGGACCATATCGCAGACACCTCGCCTCCGGATATCATGCTGCTCGACCTGAAGCTTCCGGGCATAAGCGGCATAGAACTGCTGGAAGAAATCGGGCCTTCCCTGTCCACGACCCTGGTCATCATGATCACCGCCTATGCTTCCATCGAGACGGCGGTACGTGCCACCAAGAGCGGCGCCTATGATTTTCTGGCGAAGCCTTTCACCCCCGAAGAACTTGAACATGTGCTTCAGAAAGCGGCGCACCATATCGTGATTGCGCACCGGGCCCGCGCTCTGGCCGAAGAACAGCGACAGGTGCGTTTCCAGTTCCTGTCGGTACTCGCCCATGAATTGAAGGCGCCGCTAAACGCCATTGAGGGCTTTCTTAACACCATCATAGACCACACGGCGGGTAATGACCCCGCCGTTTATGAAGAAATGCTGCGCCGTTGCCGTACCCGCGCCCAGTTCATGCGCAAACTCATCATTGATCTGCTCGATTTAACCCGCATCGAGTCCGGTAAGAAGAAACGGGAACTGACCGAAGTCAATATGGCTGCTATTGCGCGGATTTCCAAAGATACCATGCAGCCTGATGCGGATGCGCGCAATATCACCATTGATATTCAGTGCGATCCCGAATTGTCCATTCATGGCGATCCCGGGGAAATCGAGATGGTATTCAACAATCTCATTTCGAACGCGGTGAAGTATAACCGGGAAAACGGCCGGGTCGATGTGCGGTGCGACAGGCTCGCGGATACGATCACCATCATCGTCGCAGATACGGGCATCGGCATGACCGAAGAAGAGGCGGCACAACTGTTTGAATCCTTTGTGCGCATCAAGAATGAAAAGACTTTCGGAATTCTGGGCAGCGGGTTGGGACTGGCCGTAGTCAAAAAAGTGGCTATGCTTTACAGTGGCGACGTATCCGTAGCCAGCGTTCCCGATGAAGGCAGCACCTTTACGGTGTTTCTGCGGGATAACGAGGTGGATTCCGCCGCCGGGAAACCGTAAACTATGGAAAATGCAAGGCGCAATCCCGCCTGAACCATGGAGACAGCATCATGCCCGCGAAGACCATCCTGGTAATCGATGATGATCCGGATATTCATTTTTTCTGCAAGAGCCTGCTTGAAGCGGAGGGCTATCGTGTAAGGTCCGCTATCAGCGGCGCCACGGGGCTGGCGGCGGCTGAAGCGGAAATGCCGGACCTGATTATCCTCGACATCATGATGGAAAAAATCAATACCGGCTATAAAGTGGCGGAAGCCCTGGGCGGTAAAGTGCCCATCCTCATGTTCTCCTCCATGCTCAACCCGTCAGACGCCCAGTTCGATCCTGCCCAGGTGCCCTTTACTGACGTAATCAGCAAACCGATCGCCGGGGAAACGCTGCTGGCGAAAGTACGCGCGCTCATCGGCTGACCTGTTCCCGACAACCTCTCTCCCCATGCAAGGCAACAAGTGTTTCAGCCCGGCAACTCCTGCAACCAGAACCGTGCCTCCTCGGCATTCAATACGCCGGAGGTTTCTCCGTAGAGGGTTTGCCAGGGGCGTAGCGAAGCGCGGTCGGCCGGATAGGCAACGTTCAGGAAAAGAGTAAACCCCTTTGTGTTCCGCACTTTGTATAAGCCCCGGAAGTCGCCCGAACATTCGTTGGGAACGGCAATTCCGTAAAACAAGGTTTGGGAGGATGTTGACGGGTCCCTGAACTCCACCACGGGGAAAAAGTACTTGGTCGTTCCCGACTTTTCATCACCCCCGGGTGCTATCCAACAGCCGTGTATAAAATTTTCCGCAATTGCAGAATCGCCTGTATAGTACAGCCAAATGCGCCGCCACTGCGTGCCGGGCATAAACTCCGCAACCCAGTATTCAACCTCTCCATCGAAAGGACGCGCGGAACCGCCATGTTCCGGTGAATAGGCGGTTCGCTCAAACAGGGTCCAGTCCTCGACGGGGCGCGCCTTGACCGGGACCGGCGTGAGTTCCGCAGCGGCACAGGCGTCAACTATGTTTCCCAGGCAATGGCTTTGGATGGCCCTGGCCGTATACAGCGGCGCCAGGAGCAGAATGATTGCCGGTAGCGCGAATTTCAGGATCATGTTTTTGCAGGAATGAGTCCAGCGACAGGGATGGAGCGCCTTTATCATGGCGTGTCCGCGTACTGCGGCAAGCCCCCTCTCTTTTCCCGTTCTTGAAAAAAGCGCGTTGGCAAGATACCCCAAAACCCAATACGGAACAAACAGGAGATGAAACGCATGCCGGGTTTCCGCCTGAAGGCTCAAATAACCGCCAAAATAAAAAAACAGAATCAGGGTCATCCAGCCCAGGCGAAGGTCGCGGTACGCTATCAACAGAAGCACTGCCGCGGCGCAAAGGGCCATGAAGACGCCCCGTACGAGAGAAGGGGAGCCGCCCCTCACGACATACCAGACCGAAGCATAGCCGCGGGCAATCAGGTCGCCCGGAAAAGTGCGGACAAGCTTCAACAGCAACGGGCGTTCATCATACAGGGCGGAGGATGAAATATCGGAAGAGGACGAGCGCTCATTGTATCCAATCGCCATGCTGGTCACGAAGAGATCGCTGTTCACATACAGTTTCTCATAAGACGCCCGGTTGAGGCCCAGCATATCGTCGTTTTTCGTGGCGAATCCCATGAGGATGTCGTGCGCCAGGAGACTCCCGCCGCTGTACACGCCCATGACCCATGAAGCCGGGATCACAAATGCGGCGACAAGTAACAAGATGCCTGCCAACCTTTCACGAATCACAACGCCCGCGCCGGGCCGGCGGCAGAACAACAGCGTGAGCATGGCGGGGACCAGGCAAACCAAAATATCCGCCCTGAAACCGATACCAACGCCAATGATCAGGCCCAGGAGCGTTGATAACAAGACAAATGTGCGCCGCCTCACCGGATACTTAATCAAATATCCCATGATTAAAATAGCGGCGAGAATAAACGGGCCCTTACTGAAATCCCGCAGATTCTGGCAGTTCATGAGAATATTCAGGTTAAAGGCCATGGCCAAGGTCATGGCCGTGCTCCAGAACCGCCCCATGCCCAGCCGCATCAGGCCGTATACGGCGCCAACCAGCATGCCGAACAGCGCGATGCGGAACGCGGTGATTACATGCCACGAAATACCGAAAACACGCCAGAGCAGACCCGCCGTATACAAGAGATAGCGATGCCGGTACTCCCAGTCAATAAAAGGCTTGCACGTGGGAAGGTCTTCCGGAATCTGGTCTGGAGAAAGATGCGTGCGCTCCTGTCTCAGAAATCGCGATAATTCAGGAGCCCCGGGATACTGTGCGGAGGCGCTGTCGCCTTCCGAAGGGACCACGAAGCCCCGCCCCGTCGCCACCATGACGGCGCACGCGAGGTTCGGAGACGCCATCCCCGGCTGCAATCCGTACCAGGATGGCGCACGCAGGACTTCGGGAGCAATGTAAAGGTGATACAAGCCCACCACAACTGCCGTCATTATCAGGAAAGCGGCTAGACAGCAGTCTATGCAAAAACTACCTGTCTGTCTGGGAAAACGTATCATTCTTTATACCTGTTATTCCGACAACATCTTTGGTTACTTTAAAGGGTTATCCGTCAGTTCCAGGCCTTCGCCCACAACATCGCGGATATGCTCATAAATGATGGCCGCCTTTTTACGGATACCTGCGATGCGCAGATGGCAGATATCCGTAAAGGTTTCAATGCCCCCCGTCAGATTTTCCGCGACGGGGATGTAGAGGAGATTGTTTTCCGAGCAGAATTCATGGACGCACCTATTATATTCATCAATCATCCGGTTGAGTTGGTTCAACCGGCCGCCTTTCGTCGGCGTCATGTGAAAGGTGCTTTCAAAGAAATCCCGTTCTGCAGGGATAACGGACGTACCGTCCGGAACCGCGAAACTGGCTATGGCCATCAGCGCCCCGGCTTCTTGAGCGCTTCGTTGCATTTCGCGGAAACAACTGAAAACGGACCGATCCAATTCCGCCGTAAAAAAAGCCGTATCGGGATAAACGCAAGAAAGCCCCATGCCGGAAAACAGTTTCGACTCCGAAGCGGCCTGATAGATGTGTCCGGTAAAACCATCTTCCTCCAACGCTTTTTCCGTCGCCGATTGTATCAACCAGGAAGTGTTATTGATGATATTGTAATGGAGGATCATATCCGGCTGAAGGGCAAGCCAGTCCTCCATGCGCTCCTGTTCTCCCGGGAAGGCCATGCCGTCAACACCGCAGTTTACCGCCTCAATGCGGGAGGTATGAAAGTGCGAACGCAACAGGCGTTCAAGCACCTTGGGATAGGTCAAGTTGTTGTGGGGGCCTTCCACGGTTGTCGAGCCTCCTATGCATACAATACGAAAGACCCCGTCAGGCTTGGGAATCGTGATTTCCTCATTGCGAAAACCGAGGCTGTTCGTCCAGAATTCGGATTCCCTGAACTGAGCGGCATACCAGTTGCGTCGGTAAACATTCGGCCTATACCTGCGCAGAAACGCTTCAAAACGGGAATCCGCCAGAAAGAGCGTGAAGGTAAAGGGTTCCTTAGAAAGACGAAGGACATTGAACTCCACCAGGTGGGTGGTACCGTCACCGAGCGGAATCGTATAGTCCCGCATCGGCTTTTCTTCTTCTCCTGTCTGGCGAATGGAATCCAGGGCGTCGGCCAGTTCCGCCGGGGGCAGGATAGCTTCCAACGAATCTCCGGGGGAAAGGCGGTTACCAAGGGTGTCAAGTTCCCTGCAACTATTGCAGGGGTAAATATGGGCAATGATTCCATCCACATCACAGGAAAGAATGAGTTCTTTCCGTTCCCGTGCAAGACCAAAACGTTCCGCTTCCCCTGATTTTAGAATCGTATCCCGTGCCGGCGCCCGCCAGGGAACCGTGTCTGGGGGCGTGACCGTAGCTTTTATTTCCTGAAAAACAATATCATCGGCAGCGCGGTGTGCATCGGCGATTTCATTTATCCGCCACACATTTCGCTCAGCCCGGTGATCGGCATATAGAGTAAGCAGGACTTCAAGCAACAACCCCAGGGCTAAAAGCCACAGGGGCAGCGAAAGCGACACTACAATTATCTTGATTTTTCTTTTCATAGTATGGGAACCTGACAAGCACCCGCTTCTTACCCGGTTTACGGGAGGCATCTGGCAAATAGTCTACCAAAAAGGGACAGAAATTTCCGGAATGCTGCTATGGGAAAACAGGCAGGCGATGACAGGCACCGGTTTCCACAATCAAGTAATTCCTGTCGCCGCAGTCGCGCGGGAAAGATAGGCTTCCGCGCATCGGTCTCCGTCGCGCATTCCTGCAATTCGCTTCCACCCTTCATATTGTCCTTCGGCCCCCTTGACAGCGTTGAATACCATATCAAGTCGCTGGTAGAGGGCGTATTCTTCCGGACATTCCTCCAGTAATCCATCAATTAAAGCCCA
>JAKLHG010000207.1 GCA_022710255.1 Candidatus Hydrogenedentota bacterium | reverse complement strand
GCAATGACGAGGAGAAGCATTTAACGGTACACGCGAACATTGCCTCCATTTGGCTAAAATGTTACCCTTTGTGAAACTGGGTGGTGGGCAAAGCCCACATTGGTTGCATAAGCGCAAAAAGAAAGGAATGAAACAATGACGAAAATTCGAATAGGACTGATCGGTTGCGGATTTATGGGGAGAGCGCACTCAAATGCCCATAACCGGGTTCCCAATTTTTTTCCCGAACTTAAATTCAAGCCGGTGTTGCAGGCTGTCTGCGACTCCAATGCGGGTTGTGTCGGGGCTTTTGCCGAACAGTGGGGCTACGCTTCCACCGAGACGGATTGGCGCAAACTTATTGAACGTTCGGATATTGACGTTGTGGAAATCTGCGTTCCAAACAACTTTCACCGGGACATTGCAGTGGCGGCGGCGGCCCAGGGAAAAATGATTATTTGCGAAAAACCAATGTGCATGAATAGCGCCGAAGGCGAAGAAATGGTTGCCGCAGTGGAAAAGGCCGGTGTCGCCAATATGATCTCGTACAATTACCGAAGGATGCCTGCCGTCTCTCTGGCGAAGGCAATCATTGATTCCGGCAAACTGGGGCGTATCTATCACTACCGTTCAAATTTCCTTCAGGACTGGTGCATCTCAAAGAGTGTTCCTCAGGGGGGTGACTCTACCTGGCGGCTTGACGCCAAGGTAGCGGGGTCCGGTGTTACTGGCGATTTGCTGGCCCATTGCATCGACACGGCCGTCTGGTTGAACGGCGGCATCAAAACGGTGACTGCCATGACGGAAACCTTCGTCAAGGAACGAATGCACGTGGTAACCGGAAAAGTACAGCCGGTGGGCATTGATGATGCCTGCGCATTTTTGTGTCGTTTTGACAACGGCTCTCTGGGCCTGTTTGAATCCACGCGCTATGCCTGTGGCCATAAGGCACTGTTTACGTTTGAGATTAACGGCGAACATGCCTCGTTAAAATGGGATTTGCACGACCTGCACCGGTTGGAGCTGTTTGACCATAACGATGCCGGGCCGGTTCGAGGATGGCGTTCCATTCATGTAACCGACCATGGCGGCGACCATCCCTACATGGATCGCTGGTGGGTGCCGGGTCTGCAGATCGGGTATGAACATTCTTTTGTGCACCAGGCCGCCGACTTTATGAAGTCCCTGGAAACCGGGGAACCCTGTGCCCCCTCATTCAAAGACGCCCTTGAAACCCAGCGTATTTGCGAAACGGTGCTGAAAAGTGCCGCCGCGGGAAGTTGGGCCTCTGTGTAACACAGGGTGGTTTCCGCAGCGCGCCAGGATCGGGGAAACCCGCCATATGCCGGATACATCCGTGGAATAAATTCGCGGTTCGTAAAGACGGCCGGACTTTTATCGTCAGTGCTTATCACTGGCGTTAACGGTCCGGGATCCGCTGCGTGTTGGAATGTTCTGCAAATATATCTCGAATAGACGGATGGATGTCCCCGCAGGAACACTTGGGGCATAAATACCCGCGCATGCCGGGGAAAGGTCAGAATATGAACGTGTTTAAGAATCTGGTACTTATGTTGGCCATATCCATGGTAATGGTGAATGCCATTGCCCAAGATGGCGCCATTGAACTCGATATTGACGGGCCCATTGCGAAAGCGGTTGCGGATCCTGCGCAACGGGCTGCGATAGAGAGCGAATGTATAGCCGCGCTCGGTTCTGACAAGCCGTGGCACGAGCGGTATCGCGCCGTCAGAATATTGTCGGTCATCGGGACGCAACAATCCATCGCGCCCCTGGCGGCGCTGTTGCTGGACGAAGGGACGTCGCACCTCGCCCGTACCGCCCTTGAGGTCATGCCCTTTGCCGAAGTGGACCAGCTATTTAAGGATTCCATGGAAACGGCCCCGCGCAAGGTTAAACTCGGACTCATCTCCGCCATGGCCGCGCGTAAGGATAAAAGTGCCGTAGCGGTTCTGGAAGCCTTGATCCAGGCGGGTGACAAGCAAATGCTGGACCATATAGCGCAAGCCCTGGCCAGGATTGGTGGCGAGGAATCGGGACGGGTGCTTAACGCTTTGCTTACCGCGGGGGACGTACACGTGGAAGCCATGGCCGCCGAAGCCTTTCTGCTCTTGGCCGACGGCTTTGTGGAGGAAGGGCGGGGCGACGCGGCCGCCGATGTGTACCAACAATTGCTGAAGCAGAAATGGCAGGACCATATCCGCGCCGGCGCGTTGACCGGATTGTTGCGGGCGTTGCCGGCGCAGGCAACAGAAGCATTGATGCAGGCCATCAAAAGTGATGATCCGCTTCTGTGCGATACCGCCATCGCGGCGGTTGCCACGCTGCCGGGGACGGGCATGTCCGCCCGGGTGATTTCGGAATTTCCCTCTCTGGCGCCCGCCGTCCAGTTGCCGCTGATGGAGTCTCTATCGCGGCGTGAGGAAGCCATGGCCCCCGCTTTTCTCTATGGACTCCTGAAGGATGAGCGGGAGGACATGCGCGTCGCCGCCCTCAAAGCCATCGCCGGCCAAGGGGATGCTACGGCCATTCCGCCGGTGGGGGAACTGCTGGCTGCGGCGCAAGGCCGCGAGGAAAAGCAATCCGCCATCGAAACGTTGCGCCGGTTGCAGGGGGATGACATAGACGGGGCCCTGTTGCAGTATATGACCGCCGCGCCCGCTCCACAGCGTCCCGACCTGATTGAAGCGCTGGTACAGCGCCGTGCTCCGGGCGTGGTGGAAGCGCTGTTCGCCCAGACGGCGGAGGAAGCGGTACGGGCTGCGGCCTTCAACGGCCTGGCACGGCTGGCAGGCGCGGCAGATGTGGACGCTTTATTGAATGCGCTGGTCGCCTTGGCCGGCGAAGCGGGCCGTCCCGAGGCCGAAGCCGCTGTTATCGCGGTGGTGCGGGAAACCGGGTTGAAGGAAGGCGCATTGACCATCGACAAGGCCCTCTATGGGGTGGTACCGGGCGGCGAGTTCAAAGACGTCACGGACAAGGTGCGAGAACAACTGCAGGAAGGCGCCCTGTCGATAAAGGCTTCCAACGACCTGTTCGGCGACGCCGCGCCCGGCAAAGTGAAACGACTGCAGGTCGAATATACCCTGAACGGCATGGCCGAAAAGCGGACCGTGCCCGAAAATGGCATGCTGAACATCGTTTCTCAGACCATTACGCCAGAACTGATCGCCCAACTTACCCGTCCCCTGGGTGACCCGGCCGTCAGCGATGAAGCGCGCGCGTCCCTGTTCCGTATTCTCAGCCGGCTCGGCGGCAATGACGCCTATGCCGCGGTGAAAGCGCATTTGAACAGTGAAACGCCGCAGCTGCGCGATGCGGCGGTGCGCGCGGCCGGCGCCTGGCCGGAACCGGTGGCGGCGGCGGACCTGGCCGAGGTGTTCGCCACGGCCCAGGATGCCGGACACCGGGGTCTTGCCCTGCGCGGATGTGTCCGGCTGCTCCGGCTTAATGCCCTGTCTTCGGAAGAGACGTCTGGACTCTATGCCCGCCTGATGGCGGCGGCAACCAGTGCCGAAGAACGCCGACTGGTCCTTTCCGGGCTGGCGGAATTCATTGCGCCGGAAGCGGTCGCGCTGGTTCATCCGTGCCTCAACGATGACGCCGTCAAGGAAGAGGCCGCCCTGGCGCAGGAAGCCCTTAAAGCGCGTCTGGGCGAGGAGGCGTATAATAACGCCGTTGCGGCCGCGGCTGCCGTTGCGCCCGCCGCCGCTTCCGAATCGGCGGGCGGCGAGGGGTTTGTTCCCATTTTCAACGGCACGGACCTTCAAGGCTGGTCGGGCGACCTCGCTTTATGGCGTGTGGAAGACGGCGCCATCGTCGGGGAGACCCGGGCGGAGCCGAAACTCGACTATAATACCTTCCTGGTGTGGGAAGGGGGGCAACCCGCTGATTTTACCATCAAGTTCCTGTACAAACTGGAAAGCGAATGGGCCAACTCCGGGCTGCAGTTCCGCTCCGAAGTCTTCGAGCCCTACCGCGTCCGCGGTTACCAGGCGGATATCGCCCAGGAAGACTGGATCACAGGAATTTGCTATGAGGAGGGCGGCCGGGGCATCGTTGCCCGGCGCGGCCAGAAGACGGTCTTCGATGCGGATGGCAAGGCGGAAACCACCTCCTTTGCTGAAGAGAACGCCCTGAAAGATTATATTTACACGGACAACTGGAATGAATACGAAGTGCATGTGAAGGGCAACCGCTTTTACAGTCGCATCAACGGCCATAAGATGCATGAGGTCATTGATGATTCGCCGCAGGCACGCAAGAGCGGCGTGCTGGCCTTCCAACTCCATGCGGGCCCGCCCATGAAAATTCGCATCAAAGATATCCATCTCAAAACCGAAAAAGCAGCCGAGTAATACCGTCGACGTACCCAACCCGAAAAAGGATGCTATACATGAAATCATCTTCTCCGATTACACGACGTTCCTTTATGCTCCAGAGTGCGGGCGCCGCAGGCGCGTTTACCCTCGCGCATAACCTCTTCGCCAGCGCTGCGCAGACGCCGGCAAGCGAACGCATCACGGTTGGCGCCATCGGCATCAGTGGCCGGGGCAATTACATCCTGAACGCGTTTCTGCAGTATCCCGACGTCCAGGTGGTCGCCGTGTGCGATGTTATCGCGAACCGGCGCGAAGCCGCCAAAAAGATGGTGGACGAACGTTACGGCAACCAGGATTGCCGGACTTACATTGACATGCGCGAATTGATTGCCCAGCCCGACATCGACGCCGTCATGATCGCCACGGGCGACAACAACCATTCCCTGATTTCCGTGCTGGCCGCCCGCGCGGGAAAGGATATCTATTGTGAAAAACCGCTCAGCGTAACCATCGCCGAAAGCCGCGCGGTCGCCGACACCGTGCGCCGCCATGCACGCATCTTCCAGTGCGGCACCCAGCGGCGCAACGTCGGGAACTTTGTTTTCGTCCGGGAATTGGCTCGGTCCGGTGCACTGGGCAATATCCATACCGTTTATGCCGAGAAAGCCTGGCCCGATTCAAAGTTGCAATACAAGGTGCTGCCTGAACAGCCGACGCCGCCTTACGAGGAAATGGCGTGGGACTTGTGGCTCGGCGGCGCGGCGTGGCGTCCCTACAACGACCAGTATCCGACGGGATTCTGGCGCAGCCACGGCGATTTTTCCGGCGGCTCCATCACCGAATGGGGGTCCCACACCGTGGACATGTGCCAGTGGGCGCTGGGCGCCGATGATACCTCGCCAGTAACCTATGAGGCCATTAACCCGCAGGGGGATATCGAGGCCGTATACGAAAACGGCGCCAAACTGATCATCAAAACCGGGCTCCGTTTCGGTTCCTGCCCTGTGCGCATCGAAGGGGACGAAGGCTGGGCCGAGACCGGTGACGACAACATCATCGAAACCTATCCTGCCTCCCTGGCCTCGGGCCGCCATTTCTCTGGCGGCTACCCGGCGGACAACCATGTGCGCGAATTCCTGAACTGCGTGAAGTCCCGGCAACAACCTCGCTCCACGGCGGAAGCGGCGCATCGCTCCATCTCCGCCTGCCATTGCGCTAACATTGCCTTGCGCCTGGGCCGGCCGGTGCGCTGGGACCCGGTAAAGGAAGAGTTCCCTGGCGACGAAGCCGCCAACCGCATGCGTTCCAGAGCCATGCGAGAACCCTACATGATCTAAGCATGCAGGGCCCCTCCCGCATACCCTTAAACATTATTGGAAGCGCCGCTCCCCGGAGCGGCGCTTTTGTGCTGGGCATACTCTGCTTCGAAAATTGGTACCCATTTCCCAAGAAAAAATGGGACTGTTTCCGCCGCGTATTATAAAAGGCCCAACAGAACACCTCTACCCCAGACATGC
Source organism: Candidatus Hydrogenedentota bacterium (assembly GCA_022710255.1). Classification (GTDB taxonomy): domain Bacteria; phylum Hydrogenedentota; class Hydrogenedentia; order Hydrogenedentales; family CAITNO01; genus JAAYBJ01. The sequence goes on along the minus strand of JAKLHG010000207.1, from coordinate 1,054 downwards.
GTATAGACCCATAAGTACCAAGCTCCCCCGCGGCGGGAACTGTCCCGCTTTATTTCGGTCTTGACCGATGTGTCCGCAAAAAGAGGGACAGCCTCCGGCGCGATCCAAGATTACCTGCACCACTCACAGTCGTCGCACGCGCCGGAGGCAGTCCCATTTTTGCTCCGATCTGTTGTATACCAACCAAATCTGCCTTGAAAATAGGTACTCATTTTCATGGTTTCCGGGTGAGCCATAGGCTCATGGCAACTCGTTCCCAAATTCCATCCTTGTCATTACCCACATCTTTCCGCCCGGGACGGGGTTTGAGATAACGACATATGTATTCAGAAGCCCAACGGGATTCCATATCATAGCCCCGGGTTGCGGTACCCCGCTACCCGGGGTAAGCGGTGTCTCTCCTTATCTCTTTTCTACTCCAACGGAGTTACGTCGGTTTTCCAGTACGGCATTGGCATCAATGTGACGCAACCCCCTCGGGGTAAATGGGAATTGGGGGCGATATACGACTTCGGATAGCGGAGTACCGCAACCCGGGGCCCTGTTCTTAAATCCCGTTGGAATATTGAATTCAAATATTCTTTTTTTACCGCCACTATGCATTGCGAGCACGTGTGGGTAATGACATGAATTCCATTTTGGAACGCACTCTCTCTTGTAATTCCATTTCCCTGTCCGCCGTCTTTGGTTACGCTCAGGGGGATTTCCCGCACCTGCGAAGTGAAACTTCACGGGAAACTGCGTTACCAAATTGAATTGGATAACGATGGCAAAAAATTATATTTCGTACCCCAGTCTCTAATTTTTAATTGTCAATTACCAATTCCCCCGTGCACACCGGCCAAACTATAGCGTTTGCCGATGGCATGCACGCCTCACCCGGTATGCGCTCGTGTGAATATGGCTAAGATAATAATCTCAAAATCTGCCTAATTCACAAATCTAAGCGTCTATGCTTCGTCCGGGACGTTGCCCGGAAAAGAGGCGCCTGCGGCGCAACTATTTTTGTATTGTGTTACTGGGAGCGCCGGCATCCTTGCCGGCATTTTTTCCG
>JAKLHG010000206.1 GCA_022710255.1 Candidatus Hydrogenedentota bacterium | reverse complement strand
CGGGCTCGGGTTCCAAATAGCCCCACTTGGTGATGGCCGAAGCATCGTGAATCCGGCACCATTTGTACCCTAACTTCGACACCGCCTCCAGGTCGGGATCACAGAGGCGCACATGCACGCCGAAATACGAATCCGGCATCGGGCCCGGCAGCGGTTCCGGCGCGCGGGCCAGCAGGGTCTCACCGGTATTCGACACAGGCAGCCCGACATTGTCTATGACCCGAGCCTCCACGCGGAGCATACCGAAGGGCTGCGCCACATCGCCGGAAACAAGTATCTCTTTTTCCCACAGGCCGCTTTTCTCAATGACAACAGCGGGCATCGCCGCTGTCTCCCCCAGGGTGTTGGTCACCTGTAGCGACAAGTGCGCCCCGGGCGGGGTCTCCCCACACACACGGGCGCGGACAAGATGAGGGCCATTCCCCGTCACAACGCCCCAGGGCGCAACGGGTTCCAGCACCACACCTGTCGCGCAGGTCGGAGGGCGCCATGCCGCGTCCGGCGGGCTGTCCGCCGCGCCCAGCCACAGTCCGTCCAGATAGAGCGTGCAATTCTCACCGGACGCCTCCAGTTTAAAATAGTAGTGTCCCGTCACGGACAGCGGCAGCAGTTCCCCTGCCTGCAGTAGCTGCCATTCTTTTTGTGCCGCCGCTTTCTTCTGCAGGGCAAGCGGTTTTTCCGTTTCATTATCGCGTAATGCGAAGGATACGATCGCCCCCTCGGGGTCCGAACGCGCCCACAACGCCACAGCAAAAATAGTTCCGGCCGGGAGCGCCGTCGCGGGGCTTTCCAGGATCAGCGTGCCCGCGCCGTCAAAGTGGATGCGAGCCGCGCCCACACCCAGTGGTCCTGCCATGGGTTCCGATGTCCAGAAAGTATTTTCCGAGGTTACTTTCCATCCTCCGGGCGCTCCGGCACCCATACGCTCCAGCGACAGTACATTCTCCATGCCAAACGTTTTTTCCGAAAACGAAAACAGCCCCAGTAGCAGGCAGAAAAGGATACTTGGATGGGAACGAAACCATTTTTGCATAAACCCATACTCCTTTTTAGCGGCGCATGCACACTTCCTTTTGACTGGCATGCAGGAGGTTGCGTGTTGCCCTTCAATTCTCCGTTTAAATTTCTATGACGGTAATTTCCGGCCTGCAGAAGAAACGCACGGGAATATGCCATGTCCCGATACCCACATTGACATACAAGGGCCCCGCGGGCGTATCGTACAACCCGGCATCGTACCCGTCCACATCGCCGGGTACAAGTAAGGCCCCCCAAAAAGGCAGGCGCACCTGCCCGCCGTGGGAATGACCGGCAAGAATCAGATCGTATTTCATCTTGACCAGACGGTTTGCCGTTGCAGGGTAATGGGTAAGCAGAATGCGTTCGATGCCTTTCGGGAACTCCCTGTTTTCCTCCAATTCATTTTCAGTATCCTGCTCCAGCAGTAAGCGAGCCTGGTTTTCCATCTGCGCGGGCCGCGTAACGCCGGACAGGCCTTCAATCAAACACGTTTTGTCCCGGGTCAGGACGGCCCGGTCGGGCAGCCAGTCCCCGCCAGTCGCTTTGAAACACGCCTCAATCTCCGCAAACGGGGCATGACTCCAATACTCATGATTTCCTGGGACGCCGTACAAGGGACAATGGAGTCCGGATAACACGTCGAGTGCGTCGGAAAGGTGTCTCGTGTTTTCCACAATGTCGCCCGTGAAACAGGCAAAATCCGGTGATACGTCATTCATGCGCTGGATAACCCTGGAGAGATATTTCTTGTCCCCCTTGTAGTGCAAATCTGTAAAATGAACCAGCCGCAGGCGGGCATTATCCTCAAGGCGAAGGTAAGATAGGCGCAACCATTTCCGCTCAATAAAACCTGCCTCTACAAGACATGCTGAAGGAATGCCATAAACAACAGTACGCATAAAATTACGGCGCGTGACTATTTTCATGAAAGTTTCCTTCCTCTTGGGAGTTCTGTTTCACTTGCCGTTATACCATAACCTCTCGACATGCTCCCACTGCCACACGACCTGAACCGGAGAGTACCCGGGTGTGCTTCCGTTCTTTGGTCAGAGAGGATATTTCAGTTACACTATTTGATGGGATGTAACGGCCTTGCGCTGAAAGGAGACAGTATGAATCCAGTAGAATATTCACGTCGCGCTTTTTTGGGCGCCGTTACAGGCGGCATGGTGGCCTTGTCCGCCTCGGCCCAAAACGAAAACGAAAAGGAAATTCCTCGTTCGCAATCCCCCAACATCCTGTTCGTGATGACCGATCAGCAGCGCTTCGACACCATTGCCGCGTTGGGGAATGCGGATATTTACACGCCGAACCTGGACCGGCTTGTCCAGCGGGGCCTGTCGTTTACCCGAGCCTATTCCACCTGCCCTGTCTGCGTGGCTTCGCGCTACACCATCCGCACGGGACGGCGCGAGCCGACCACGGGCATTTATGCCAACATGCGCCCTGACTTGGTGCCGGGACAACCGGAAAACATGGAGGAGCGCTGCGGTTCCTACCTGGCCCGGACACTCCGGTCGCGGGGGTACCGCACTTTCGGCATTGGGAAATTTCATACTGCGCCGTGGGACGAGGAGATTGGTTATGATGTTCATCTCCACAGCGAGGAACTGTACGGGAACCCCGACCAGCGCAGCAGGGACGCCTATGCCGCGTTCATCGCCCGGGAACACCCGGAGTATGATTTCATAGAATGTCTGATGGGCGAGCGCACGGAAATGTATTATATGCCCCAGATGAGCCCGATACCCGCCCCTGCAGGTGTGGAGGCCTGGGCGGCCGACCGCGCTGTCGAACAGATACAGGCCTCCGGCGCACAGCCCTATTTCGGCTTCGTCTCCTTTGTGGGGCCTCATCCGCCGCTGGCGCCGCCCATTCCCTTTAACCGTATGTATGATCCCGACCGTATGCCCAACCCCGTGCGCGGCAGCCTGGATCTCGACCACATGGACGAGCTGATCCCCCGGATGAATCATGCCATCTGGGCGGAGGACATCAATGACGCCCACGCGCGTGTTCTGCGCGCGCGCTACTACGGCGAAATCAGTTATATAGACCAGTGCCTTGGGAAAATCCTGGACGCGGTGGAATCGCGGGGCGACGCCGACAATACCCTGATCTGTTTTTTTGCCGATCACGGCGACCACCTGGGCGACCATAACGCCTGGCAGAAGGAGAGTTACTTCGATGCGTCCTGCCACATCCCCTTCCTCTTGAGCTGGCCCGTGCGCCTGCCGAAAAACGTGCAACGCGAAGAGCTGGTGTGTCTGGCCGACCTCTTTGCCATTGCCACGGCGGCCTCGGGCGCGACGGAACCGCGTGACGGTATGGATGTGTTGGGCATGGTTTCAGGTTGGGTGCCGCCGCGCGATGCGCTTACCGGGTTTTACGGCACGCCAGGCACCCCTTTATTCAAAGTCATGGTGCGTACAGGCGACTGGAAATACATCTTCATGGCCAACGGTGGAAGGGAGCAACTCTTCAACCTGCGTGAAGACCCCCGCGAACTGACCCAGCGCCTGGACTCCGACCCGGAGGTGGCGGCGCAAATGCGCCATATGGCCGTCGCTTTCTTAGACCGACCCAATGCGGACCGCGCTCTCGAAAGCGGCGCGCTGAAACAGTTTCCATTTGAAGCGCGGCCGTTGACCCGGATTTACCAGTTCGATCAGTCCCGTGGCGTTACGGGATTCCCGGAAAATCCGGCGGAGGCGTTGAAGACATCGCCATGAGTGATCGCTCCAGTAGGCGTACCTTCCTTGGTGCGCCCTCTTGCCACACGTGCCGTAGGTAGTATTTCTGGCGCGCCAAGGAAGGTATGCCTACTGGAGCCCCTTGGGTTCTGATGTTACCCATTATTGCAGGGGTGATGGGAGCCAGTCGGATTAGGGTTTAGTCCAACAAAGTTTTTCAGTTGGCATGGTAACTGAAAAAGCTTGTTCGTTCAGGGCTTTGTCCAATAGTCAATCACCAGGACTTTATCCAGGACCGGCCCGAGTAACGCGCCGAATTCCTTGTGGGCCGGGTGGGGCAGGTAGGCGTCGCGGTCCGCTTCGTTCTTAAAGGTCAGGAAGAAGCAATGGGTGTAGCCCTGGTCCAGGTTTTCCGGGCTTACATTGGTGCCCCATTCCAGGCTGTGAATCACTCCCGTGGCACTGGGCAGGCGGCAAAAAGCGACTTCAATTTCCCGGACCTGCGCCGCTGTGGCGTCGTCCTTGAACTTGAGGAGCACCATGTGCCGTAATACTTGCGCGGGCGCCTCCTCGGCTGAGGCACAGGGGGCCACAGCGCAGATTAAAATACAAAGCGCCGGAAGACATACCCAGAATTTAGTGTGTCGATACTGCATTTGCGTGCTCTCCATAGGTTATAAAACGTAAGGAATATTGCCACCTATTATATCACGGCGGAAGGCAGCGGGATACAAAAGCCTTGCCGCTCCATGCCGCGCCACGCCGCCTTTTGTTCCATCCGGGCGGCATAGAGTCCCGGATAGACTTCCAGTACCCATTGCCGGAACGGCAGGTCGCTTTGTTCATACAGGTCAAGGAGCTCGCCGATGGGCGCATCATTGAAACCTATGCGGAACTGTTTTCGGGCGGTCTCAACAGACGCGCCTTTCAAAAGCAGGTACACCGCCGCCGCCACCCCGGTGCGGTGGGTGCCGCCCGCGCAATGGGCGAGAAAGGGCCCTTCGCCTGTTTCCACAACTTGCACGAAACGCGCCAGGGACGCCGGCTCGGGCAGGCTGCCCTGGGACCAGCCCAGGTTGACCAGGGTGGTCCCGAGTCGGGCGCAGGTCTCCGCTTCCTCGTTATACCAGTCACTGTCGGCGTTTTCGCCACGCAGGTTGATGACTGTGCGGATACCCCGTTTCCGGATCGTGGATTCCAGGGCTTGTCCGCCCATCTGGCGCGACCCGTAGAAAACACCACTCTCTACGGTCCGGAAATTATACATGGGGAAATAGTAAATCACGGGCCCCGCAAGAAACAGTACCGCAAGGCCCAGCACTAAAAAGATCCCTTTCAGAATACTCTTTATCATTCGTATCCTTTCTTTGTTATTGGAATATGAACCAAAATAATCTTTCCCGGTTTCCGGTTATATAAACAGGCTGGACAACCCTTTTATTGCCGCACCGGGATGTCAGGGAATGTTTTCCACGGCCGCCACTGTTATTGTTAAAGTGAACTTTATATTTTCAGAGGAAGCGAAATTCCATGGTTGCAGCCGGTATGCGTCCGAAACCGGTAATACCCTATACTATCACCGAACAGCGTCTGAAAGGATGCGGTCCGGCGGAATCCTGATTTTGAGTATTTCAACGTTCTATTGTAAACCACGTACCGAGCCATGAACAACGAAGAACAAATCAATACCAATCCGTATCGCGTCGAGGAAGACGGTCTTGGCCGGATGCGAATTCCCGCCGAGGCTTTGTATGGTATTCATGCCCTGCGCGCGCGGCAGAATTTTCCGCTGGACGGCCGCCCCGTACACCCGGATCTGATTGCCGCCTACGGCACGGTTAAAGCCGCCTGTGCGGAAACCAATCGCGAATTGGGCGCCTGGGAGGAGGCACCCGCCAAGGCGGAAGCCATTCTTCGGGCCTGCGAAGAAGTCGCTGCGGGATTGTTAAACGGGCATATCGTGGTGGACGCGCTGCAAGGCGGCGCGGGTACCAGCACGAACATGAATGTCAACGAGGTTGTCGCGAACCGCGCGCTGCAGCTGCTGGGCGCGGCACCGGGCCGGTATGACCTGGTTTCGCCGCTGGATGATATTAACCGGCATCAATCCACGAATGACACCTACCCCACCGCGTTAAAACTGGCCGCGATTCGCCTGCTGCGACGCCTGGAAGAACAAATTGTCGGCCTGCAGGAGGCGTTCCAGGAAAAAGAACGGGCCTTCGCTCCTATTGTAAAAATAGGCCGGACCGAATTACAGGACGCCGTGTTGACAACGCTCGGCCGGACCATGAGCGCCTATGCGGAGGCAGTCGCGCGCGACCGCTGGCGTGTCTATAAATGCGAAGAACGGCTGCGCGTGGTCAACCTGGGCGGCACGGCCATCGGCACGGGCCTGGGCGCGCCCCGCAAGTATATCTTCCGGGTGACGGATTGCCTGCGCGAGAAAACCGGTATCGGATTCGCCCGTGCGGAGAACCTGGTGGACGCCACACAGAACACCGATGTCTTTGTTGAGGTTTCGGGCATTCTCAAGGCGTGTGCGGTGTCGCTGCTCAAGATAAGTTCCGACCTGCGCCTGTTATCTTCGGGGCCCGACGCCGGGTTGGGCGAGATACGCCTTCCCGGTCTCCAGGCGGGCTCTTCCATCATGCCCGGCAAAGTCAATCCAACGCAATCTGAAGCCATGACGATGGCGATGGCCCAGGTCATGGGGAATGATGTAGCCATCAACGTGGGCGCTATGCAAGGCCATTTTGAACTCAATGTATTCAAGCCTGTAATCATCTTCAACTTCCTTACCTCTGCGAGACTGATCGCAGATGCATGTCACAGTTTTGTTGAGCATTGTGTGGATGGCATAGAGCCGAACCATGCGCGCATCAAAATGCATCTCGACAATTCGCTGATGCTCGTGACTGCGCTCAATACGCATATCGGGTATGACAAGTCAGCAGAGATCGCCAAGAAGGCGCACAAGGAAAACAAAACACTCAAGGAGGCTGCGATTTCACTTGGTTACCTGACCAGTGATGAGTTTGACAAGTGGGTGAGAGCGGAGGATATGGTGTGAGCAGTGGGCAGTGGGCAGTGGGCAGTGGGCAGAGGGCGGAGTTGCAGCTGAAAATGCGGTGACGCCGCCTACGGTTCGCCCAAGTCCCACCGCCGACTGCCCTCTGCCCACTGCTCTCCTCGACGCAGCGTGCGCGTGGGAGTTGTTTC
>JAKLHG010000205.1 GCA_022710255.1 Candidatus Hydrogenedentota bacterium | reverse complement strand
AGCATTGTGGTGTCGAGACGTTGCGATTCGGGAATGGCAGCCGCCCGGTGTACGGGTCCGATAAACACTTCATCCGCGGCGCTGAACGCCTCTTCCATTTCCGCCTGAAAACGATTGGTTACCGTAGTGTTCGACCTGGGCTCGAATACGGCCCGGAGGCGGCGGTCCGGCCAGCGCAGACGGGCTGCGGCGATGGTTTCGCGAATGGCGGTCGGATGATGGGCAAAATCATCCACAAAAATGGCGTTCCCCGTGTCGAGGAAGACTTCCATGCGGCGGTGCACGCCCGGGAAATCGCGGATGGCCGCAGCAATGTCCGGAGCGGACATGCCCAGCGTGGCGGCTACGGCTACCGAGGCAAGGGCATTCTGCAGGTTGTGCCGGCCGTACAGGGAAGGAGTTATCCTGCCCCATGCCGTCTCCCTGTGCCATATTTCGAGAGAAGCCGTTCCGCCGGAATCTGCGGAAATCTTTCCGTGCCAGTCTCCAGGGACATCAATACCATACGTCACCACATTTGAAAAGGCATACGACGAAAGTGAAAGGGCATGGTTGTCCGCGCAAAGAAACACGCTCCCCTCCCGGGGGATTTGCCGGAGCATGCGCTGAAACGCCGTTTCAATTTCCCCCAAATCCCGGTAGATATCGCCGTGGTCAAATTCCATCGAGGTCACCACGGCAAGCTCGGGAAGATAATGCAGAAACTTGGCGCGCTTGTCGAAAAAAGCCGTGTCATATTCATCCCCTTCGATTACAAACGGCACGCCCGGGTTTCCCAGCCGTGCCGAATGGGGAAAGGCGGGCGTGTCGCCCCCGATCAGATACCCCACACCGGGAATACCCTTGTCAAGAACAAAAGCGGTTAATGCCGTGGTCGTCGTCTTGCCGTGGGTGCCGCAAATAACCACAGGCCGCCGCGTGCGAAGCACATGCTCCTTCAGCCATTCGGGAAGGCTGGTATAGCGCATACGTCGCGACAGCGCGGCCTCCACTTCCGGGTTTCCCCGGCTGAGCGCATTGCCGACAATAACACAGTCCGGCCCCCAGTCAAGGTTCGTGGCGGCGTACTCCACGGCGACCGGCACCTTCAGGGCGGCCACCATGCGGGAAGCGGGCGGATACAGGCGGACATCGCTACCGCGCACCTCAAACCCCGCCTCGATAGCAAGCCGCGCCCCGGCCACCATGGCCGTGCCACCGATACCTGAAAAATGAAGCCGTTTATTCATTTGCGCATTTCTCTACTAATACCCCGCAATAAAAGGAGCTCCGGAAAGAATATTCTCTATGGTGTTCATTAATTTGGGATCCAGGCGAATGGCCCGGTCGAAATAGGCATTCGACTGGGATATCTCCCCCAGCGCCAGCATGGCTTCCGCTGTGTTAAGCGAGGCGAAGGCGGCGGCCGATTTCCAGGCTTCCATATCCGCCAATTGAACCAAAGGCGCAAAAACGCCGACCGCCTCCTGATATTCCTGCAGCCCCATCAAGACCTCTCCCAGCGATAAGCGCGCCTCGACCTCTTCATCCAGTGCGAATGCCTGCCCCGGGAGTTGAGCACGCCGGCGTGCCTGCAGCTCCAGGTAGCGTTCATAGTGACGCCGTGCGCCCGCATAGTTATGTTCAATATCCTCATAGGTGACCGCCAGGTTAAAATGTACGCGGGCACTGTTCGGGTTCCGTTCCAGCGTGGAACGAAACAGCGTGACATTGTCCCGCCAATCGAGATTGCGCCGGGCAGTCATGCCCGCGAACAGGACAACCAGGCCGACAAGGACAATATAGAGGACCCGCCGCGCGAGAGGCGCGCGGAACAACGCAAACACCACTTCTATCACTGCCCACCAGAAGCCCGCCATGGGCACATACATCCAGTGTTCGGCCATGGGAGCATTTAGCGGGAAAATGCCGGAAACAGGCAGCCAGGAAACGAGAAACCAGGAGAAACCGGCAGCGATACGTTTGTTGCCGGTCCGCCAACTCCAAATAATGGCCACCACAAGCGCCGCCAGGAAACCTATTCCCAAGACCGCATACCAGGAAGGTTCCGTATCCAGCACACGTTCCATGTGCAGGTGAACGGGCACAAATAAGAGTTTCAGGTACAAGCCCAGGGCTTGCATCGTTTCATACAGACGCTGGGGAAAGGATGCCGGGATGGATGCCGTCCCTTCGGCAAAACGGAGCAGGGTCGACCGAAGAAGCAGGTAAACGGCCAGAATGGCGGCCGCGACCATCACGGGCAGGAGCATCTGGAAGCGGGATGGCCGGCCATGATTTTCATCCCCGGACGTTTTCGCCGCCATGACCGGCAGGAGTACTACCAGCAGCACGGGATAAATCAAGGAGGATTCTTTGCTCAACAATCCCAGTACAAAACACACCGCCGAGGCGACCAGCCCGAATATGCTTTTCCCCGGGCGAAATGAGAGATTCACAAAACACAAGGCGGCGAACAGGGCTGCCGCGGACATCATATCCGCACGCCCGCTAATATAAGCCACCGCTTCCGTGTGTAACGGATGCACCACATAAATCAGGGGCGCCAGCACTTGAACGGGGCGCGGGCTGCCCAGGCCGCAAAGCAGCCGCCAGAGAAGTAGAGCGGCCGCCAGGTGTAACAGCAGGTTCGTCAGATGAAACAGCACAGGCGATACATCGGACGCCTCGGGCTCTTCCGCCGCATCATCAGGATGGGAGCCTCCGGAAAAAAAATAGTCCGACATAAAACTTGCAGCGACCAGGGGCCGGTAAAAATTACCCTGTCCCCGGCCAAAAGCATGCTGGTCCTCGCGAAATAATTGGAAAAATTGCCCCGGGTCCTGAACATGCTTGTGCAACAAAACGGACGAAGCATCGTCCCAAACCCAGTCCCCCTCCAGCGTATTCACATAAGCGGCACAGCACACCAGCGACACCGCCAGGAAAACCATCCACCGGAACCGGGTTTCAGAAATTCTGTGTTCGTCGCATTGTTCCTGCATAAAAAAGTGAAGTCCCATCGGTTTTCCGGGCAATTCACCACCCACCAGAACCGCAGCACCGACGCCCTGCCGATGACTGGCGGCATTACACTTTTCCTTTGAAAAGACACCACCACTGGAGGCGTAACCCGCCTCATGAAATGGAAACGCCTCATAGAACATACTCATCCCGCAAGCGTTTTCATTCCCGTCAAAAAGCCACCCGTCTTTCCGGCGTCTCCGCTTGTCGGCACGCACACGGCAACAGGACAACCCGATTTCTACAAGCGGATCAAGTCTCTTTCTTGATGTTCGGTCCCAGTACATCACGCTTTTTGGGGCCGATACATTCCCACGAATAATTCAGGGGCAGGTATTCCACTTCAATGGAATACTGGTTGCCGATAATTTTCACGAGCCGCATATTGGTGTGAAATTCTTCCCCTTCACGAACCCGGTACGCGGTGGTCTTCCCGTCCGTGGGATCAAACAAATCGATGAACACATAAAGCTCGTTGTCCAGTTCCATGAAGCCCGTAACCGTCAAAACCGGACGCTTTAACATGAGGTCCGCATATTCCCGGGTTCTTTCAAAACGCGGATTATCCGGATGGAGCGTTATATAAACCCGGCACAACGCGGATATCTTGCGCCAGCGTTCTTCCTCCCTCGCCTTCTTGATGGATTCTTCCACGTCGCGCGATAACATCTGCAGCGCATTGCGACCGTTTTCGGAAGCGGCTAACTGCGCTTTTCGTGTCTGCAACTGGTTGAGAAGGTCGGGAATGGTGCTGTCATGCTGGGCTTGAATACCGGACATCAACAAGTTCCCCATAACGGTTCTTAGTTGTTGATAATATTCTTCCGCCGTGGGTTCCGGTGGCGGCGGCGGAGGAGGAGGAGGAGGAGGTTCCGGCTTGCAGGCTGCTACCAGCACAATAATCAACAACCCTAGCGACGCGAGCGTTATTCTCTTTTTCATGGTTGATTCCTTACCTTGTAGGTCAGGGCATAGTGTACCATATCTATCTGTCAGGGACAAGCATTTGAACCACTGACCGGAGAAGAATCAGTCCTATCCGGCGGGCGTCCGTCCCCGTAATAAATCCCGGCGACATAGAACCGAATCTACTTGTTCCTTGCGTACAACAGGTCCAAAATATGCAGAGTTTCGTCCAAAGAAGCCTGCCCCGGAGCAGAGGGCGTTCCCAAAAAGGTATACGTGACCAGGGAGCCAAGAGCGGGAAACAGAAAACGTGAAATACGACCTTCATTTCCCATGCCCAATACAATCAGGTGCTTGTCCGTGTTGTTCAGCAGCAGCCCCGCCAGCCGACACAACTCCGCCCGGGTCGAACAGTGTGCCGCGAATTTGATTATCGTCACCCCCAGGTCCCGAGCCTGCTGTATATAGGCCTCAAATACCTCCGGTCCAGGAGTGCCATGAAAATCGTGAAAAGACCCGATGATGGTTTTGCCCTGGCAAGCGGCGCATTCCACAACCTGACGGTTAATCAGGCTCGAAGCAATCTCGATGTCCACCGCCTCGACGTGCGGCATGATGGCAGCAAACAAATCGAGCCGCGCTTCCTCCCCGCCTTTCCAGCCGCCGCCCTCCTGGCTGGATCGAATGGTACCTATGCGGGGGAAGCCATTGAACCGCCCCAACACATCCAGCACATACGCCCGGCTCGTATCCTGAAACCGATCAATGCGGAACTCGAGCATGTCCGCGCCGGCGGTCATAGCAGCGTCCACCTCCTCGCGTGAACAGCCGTCATCAACGGCAAGGGCAACGCGGGGATTTAACCCAAGAACGCAGGTCCCGATGGATACCATTGGCTTCGTCTCCACTATTTATGACGAACTACTTTTGTCTGCGGAGGCTTCGGCATGGCGCCTTGACGCTTCTTTCTTCTCCCGTGCCTCCCACACCTGGGCGAGATGCGCCCGGGGTTTCCAGCGCCGGTGCAGCCAAAGCCATTGCCCGGGACAGGCGCGGACCAGGGTTTCTATCGCGTCCTGGCAGCGTTGGGTATTTTCCTGAAGGTCTTGAATAAAATTACCCGAACGGACCAGTTCCAGCGCCGGGAAAAATTCAAGCACATACCGGCTGTGATCGATGCGAGTGACGGCTACGGGATGAACAGGCGCCCCGGCCCGCATTGCAAGAAGAGCCGGACCGATGGATGCCCAGGTTTGCCTTCCGAAAAAGGTAACGGGCGCCGCATTTTCCCGGGGATTCTGGTCCGCGAGCAGACCAATACTAGACCCGCTTCTGATTTCGGAAAGCAGGCTTGCCATCGCTTTCTTTTTGGATATCAAGGTCACACCGGGCACACTGCGCACCTGACTAACCAAGGTGTTCATCCTGGGGTCGTCAAAATCGCGAACCACGGCAGCCACCTTCAGGCCGAGCCGGCCGGTTAAGGGAAGCATGAGTTCCCAATTGCCATGATGCGCCCCCATCAGAATAGCGCCGCGTGCGCTGTCCACCAAATCGAGACCCTTGACCTGTATCCGGGGCGGAATTCCATGGGCAAGCATGCCCGGCAGGTGGGAGAACTCAGCCGCTACCAAGCCCAGGTTGCGCACGGACTCGCGAAGGATGCGGCGTTTCTCTGCCCCGGTCAAGGTATCGCCGTAGGCCAACTCCAGGTTGGCGCGGCCGACACGCTTTACCCGCGGCAGGCAGTGATAGGCGACGGCGGCCAGCCCGATTCCCAAGCCCCGGGCCAGGGGCAGGGGTACTATCCTTGTCAGGGAAAAGAATGCCCGGGTAAGTAAATAAAGCGTGTTCCGCACTGCGGGATTACGCCGTCCGGCCATAACTACACCTCTATGGTTATCGTTTCACCCACGCTGGGAATATAAGGGCGGGCGCCATTGCCCGCATTGCTCTGCATCCACAACAGCGCGTCAGGATCGCCGTGCACATAAATGACATGGTCCGGATTCAACCGCCGGACAATACTCACCAATTCAGACCGGGAAGCATGAGCACTGAACCGGTACTGTGCGATGTCATCCAGGACGATCTCCACCGGGTCCCTGTTCAACTCAAATTGCAGGGATTCACCGGGGGCCGCGTGGAGCAGTTTATATCCCAGAGTATCCGGGTCCAGATATCCCACAAAAAAAATCCCATGATGCGATTGGCGCACCATCGCCTGCGCCACCAGGGCGGAAGGCGTATTCTCCATCATCATGCCCGAGGTGGCGATAATGATGCACGGTTTGCGCAACAACGCATCCACCACGCTCTTGTCCCAGACATTGCCCAACCGCTGTGTGCTGGATAACGGCCTCAACGCCACGCCCGGATGCAGGTAGGAGGAAAACTTGTCATAAATCTCGTAAACCGCCCTGCCAAGGCCCACCGTATACATGGGAACAAAGGGAATTTCTCCGTTCATCTGCAGGTTCGCCACGATATTGACCATTTCCTGGGTCCGCCCCAGCGCAAAACTGGGTAACAGCACCGACCCTCCGCGTTTCAATACCCGCCGCATGGCACTGCCCAAGCGGTGGGTTTCCTCTTCATAATCACACCTTCCATCATCATCCGTCGCACCTTGGGTGGACTCGATGATGAGCGTGTCAACGTGAGATACCTCATCCGGATGAGTGCATCCGGCAAGCAGCAATTGCCGTGTACAGGAAATATCCCCCGAATAAAATAAGGTGTGTCCCGGGATCTTAATCAGGATGCTGGCGCCGCCCAGCACGTGTCCCGCATGGACGAAGGTCACCTCCACATCTGAGGCATCCCCCGGCGTGAAAGGCATGCCGAACCGCTGGGCATGGAGCAGGCGCATGGCACATCCCACATCATAATGGTCGTAAAGCGGATATCCCGGGATGCCCCGTTCTTCCGCCAGCATTTCCATGACCACCACACTGTTATGCAGCATGCGGTCCACAATATGCCGTGATGGCGGCGTGGTATACCCGGGAACGTCAGGAAAACGCCTGTTTAAAACAGGTATCGCCCCACA
>JAKLHG010000204.1 GCA_022710255.1 Candidatus Hydrogenedentota bacterium | reverse complement strand
CCGAACCACCACCGGAAACAGGTCATTCAACGGCGCCTGTTTCCTGCACCCGTCCCGCCAATCCTTCCGCTATACGCTTGTAGTCCTGTCCCAGCAGGTGGCCGTCGGGCAGGGTGTTCGGGAGTTCCTGGGGATTGTCAATCCCGTCAAGAAAGTCGCGGACCGTTATGGTGTGGACACCCTGCGTGTTCAAGCGCTCCATGACGGGAAGATAGGGAACCTTGCCGTTCCAAAACAGGACGATGAAATCACTTTTCGGGAATTGCGCTTTAAACAGGCGTATAGACTCCAGCAGCATAAGCGCGGCCGTATCATAGTGTTTTTCCGTGTGGGCGACGGGAAGATAGAAGCCAACATAACGGCAGGTGCTACTGAGATACAGCATATCATAAAGGAACGAACGCCACGGGTGCGCCTGTCGAAAATTACCTCTAAGGACGAGGGTATCATTCTCCAGTTCATAACACGCCGTGGTGTCGGCCCATTTGTTGAATCCCGGCATGCCGCCGACAACCCGGTTCGTGTGAAACCCGAAGTACCAGTACACGGCAATGCCCGAGGGTTCTTTGATCCGTTCCGCCAGATTTTCCGTGGACAGCATATAATACATGTTTTGAACAGCCCCTCCGGGAACCCCGAAATTATACGGGCGATACTCCGGCGCCACCTGGCCGAAGTGATAGGGCAGGGTCTCATTATCGTTGACCCCGACGCCGAAGGTAAAAGAATCGCCGAAAAAAACGGCGAATTTGTCCCGGTTATTTTCGGTAACGGGTGTATGGCGCATGCCGCCATTAAGGGTCGCCCTGGTTGTGATGGACGGGGCGCCATCGGAAAAATGATAGGCCGTTTCGTAGACGCCGTCATCATTGATTTGATACCCCAGCACCGGGTGATATTTTAAAACTGATTTCGATTGTGTTTTGACGTAGAAATCCCGCGGCATGGCCAGCCAGAAGAACACCTCAAAAAGGGCCAGCATCAGGACGAAGACGACCGCAAAAAGAACTATCCCGATACGCCCGTGCGTGGTGGTGGATTCAGGGGTCTGTTGGGGCGTGAGGGATATATTCATAATGTTTTAACGCGGGCGATACCCGCAACCCGAAATTCTTTTCAACATACGTACACGTCTGAGGCTTCCTGGCCTTGCTGTAATAAAAACGCGGCCACGCCGGAGCATGCGCGATATCCCTAGACCCGCACGTAAGGAATGGCAGGATCATAGAAGCAGCATCCTGCCGCTTCCATTGTGACTGCGGCCCGCATGTCCTGCTTGATGCAAAGCGGCAGGATGCCGCTTCTACGTTCCTTATCCCTATTGGCTTTACGCCAACAACTCGGTTCTTACGTGCGGATTTGGGATATATCCCGCACCTTGACCCGGTATAAATCATCTGTTACACTGGAATTGTTATGCTATTCTGCCAGAAGTAGCGCATCGTTTCAATGTGCGGCGAAAGATTCACCGGACATAATGCCTCTACAATCTTGCGGAAGCATTGTAGTACCGTTATTTGATGGCGTCCTCCGACGCCCGCTGTAAAAACATGTGTCAAGATATCATCGTAACTAGCGCACACAGTATATGATAACATCCAAACAACGATTCTATACACCAGGTTCCTGCCTTGGCCGTGACACCTTTACGCCTTCTCTCACGCTGCTTCTCCTTGTGACGAGTGCCGCAATCATTTTCGGAAACGGGTGTTGGAGGCCTTCTCCCGAAGAATCCACCGCTACGCCCGATACGGCCGTTTCCCAACCAGAACCACGCCCACGGCCGGACATCGTTTTTATTATCGTAGACACCCTGCGGGCGGACCGGGTGGGCATGAAACGTGATGACGTTCCGTTAATGCCTTTTATGGAATCGTTTTCAAAGGAATCGTGGAACTTTACCCGCGCCTCTTCGCAGGCATCCTGGACCCGCCCCTCCATGGCCAGCGCTTTTACCTCCCTCTATGCGGGGGTGCACAACCAGCAATTCGGCATTAGAATGGAGGTGGTGGAAGGACAGGACCATACGGTGGACGCCCTGTCCGAGAACCTGGAAACGATGGCGGAGTACTTTAAGGCGGCCGGGTATGCGACCCTGGGCGTGCAGGCCAACTGGAACATGCGGCCCCTGTTTGGCGTTTCCCAGGGTTTCGACCGCTACGAAATGATTGTGGACGGGCAGAATGCCGTCGATATCACCAATCTCTGCCTGGACATGATAAAAGATGACGCGTCCGCGCCTTTCTTCCTGTATGTGCATTATGTGGAGCCCCACGCACCCTACACACCGCCCGAGCAGTACAAGAAGCTGTTCAGTACTATTCCCGAGATTACCGATACGGATCGGAACCTGCTCGCCACCTATGCCACGGGATACTATCCGGACAAGGTGCGCTGGGATTTGCAGTTCCGGGAAACACCGCCTGAGCCGGCATTCTCCGATGCGGCAAAAGCCTATGTGGAAGTCATGTACGACGCGGAAGTTCGTTTTGCTGACGATGAAGTGGGCCGACTAATCCGGGGCGTCCGCGCCTCTCATCCGGGGGCGATTATCGTTTTTTCCGCGGACCACGGCGAAGAACTCTGGGAACATGGTTCCGTGGGACATGGAAAAACCGTCTATAACGAAGTGCTGCATGTACCTCTGATTTTCTCTTTTCCGGGTGAACTTCCCCGCACGGTGGATACCCGCGTTGAATTGATAGATATTCTTCCGACCTTGGCAGCGAAGATTGGCCTTCCCTCTCGCGACTGGTGGCAAGGACACAGCCTGCTGGCGCACACGGCCGATTTCCTTTCCCCCGTGTATGCGGAAACGCGCACTTCGATCCGTGAAGCCAACGTCTACCTGCTGTCCGTCATGCACGAGAATATGAAATTGATTCTGGATATGCCTGGAAATAAGCACTGGCTCTATCAGCTGGAAAGCGACCCCGGGGAGTTAAATCCCATAACAGATACCGCACAAAGTGAAACACTGATGCTTTTGCTTAAACAGTATCGTGCAGACAACGAGGCGCATCCGTTGCATGCCTCGCCAACCGTTACCAATGTGGTAGACCAGGAAACCCGGGATATTCTCAGGTCGCAGGGATATTTTTAGCGGGCCCTTTTCCTGGGACATGCAGTTTTTATTCAAATCAAAGGACTTAAACGACAGAAAGGACTAACAGGACAGGACATGATTGGGAGCATCTTTACTGTCTCGTATTAAAATTCAGACTTCCTGAACTCGTTGGAATATACAATGGCTCTTTTGAGAAAACACAGAGACTGAGTAAAGAAGGGACTGACTGCCAAATAGCCCCTGAGTACTGCGTATAATCCTGCATTTCATGCTTGCTATTTGGTGGTCTGTCCCTTCTTTACGGCCTTTTGCGTCAAACTTTTGTGCAATACTGTTTTCCGAAGAACCGCGTCAAAACTCTGTCGAGGTTAGGAAGTCTGAAATTGCTTGTGCGCTTCATGTCCTTTGTGTCCTTTACGTCCCTTAAGTCCTTGGAGACTTCTTGTCGGTTTAAAGGGTATCGTTGTAACGAAAAGCGCCTATAGAGCACTTATGCAAGAAAAACATTTTTACAGACACAAGCCGATTACCCTTGTGGCACTCCTTGCACTGCTGGGTGTCGCACTGGTGTCGGCAGGGCTCTTCTTGTTCTTCTCGCCGACGGAGAAATCTTCTCCCGGCGTGGCGTCGCGTCCCAATATCGTGCTCATTGTCATGGACGCGTTTCGCGCGGACAAGGTGGGCGCCACGCGGAATGGTGTACCCCTCACGCCCTTTTTGGATTCGCTTACAGAGAAGGGCGCCTGCTTCTCCAATGCGGTGACCAACTGCACGTGGACCCGTCCCGCCATGGCGTCCCTGTACACGTCCCTGTATGTGGACGCGCACCAGGTCGTCTATGATACCCATGTGGCGGAGGAGACGGGCGCCTACGCCGCCCTCTCCCCTGAACTCGACACTATCGCCACGGTATTCAAGGAGGCAGGCTATGCCACCATCGGCATTCAGACCAACGGCAATCTGTTTCCCGAATTCGGGTTTCAGCGCGGTTTTGATGTCTACCGGACCGCGATGGATGCCGAAGGCGCCCGGGTCACCGATTGGGCTCTTGAAGAAGCCGGCCGCACCGGTCCCCCCTTCTTCCTATACGCCCATTATATGGACCCTCATCTGCCCTATGATCCGCCGCGGCAGTACCGGGAAATGATGGGATATGCGCCGGAGTCCCTGTCGCCGGAGGAGCGCAAAATCGTGGAACACTTCCGCGATTACCTGATGGCGCACTGCAAGTTGAAGACCGGACAGCTAAGCCGCTTCCCCTTCACGCCCCTTTCCGAAGCGGGCCGGGAAGCGGTGAGATGCCTCTATGACGCGTGCATACGCTATACCGACGACGAGGTGCGCCGCCTCGTGGAATCCGCGCGGGCGAACGCGCCCCGAACGGTATTCATTATTCTCGCGGACCATGGCGAGCATTTCTGGGATCACGACCTGCTCGGCCATGGTATCACCCTCTATGATTGCGAATTACGGATTCCCCTCTTCCTCTTTGGGGAAGGCGTTACCCCGGCCAAAATTACACGGCCGGTGGAACTCATCGATGTGCTGCCCACCCTGGCCAGCCTCGCCGGTCTGGCACCGATGGAGGCCTGGCAGGGCCGGGATGTGTTCCTGGACGGGGATCGACCGGTCTATGCCAAAACACGGGCGGTTTCTCCTGCGTGGAATACCCAGCTGGAATCGGTGATCGCGGAAGGGAAGAAACTGATTCTAGACCGCCGGGAAGATAGCCTGCAGCTGTACGATTGGCTCGGAGACCCCGGGGAACACAATAATCTCGCAACAGCGGAAACGGAAACAACGGAACGTCTCCGGAACCTGCTGGAACAGCACTACCGTCTGAATCTTCGCGCGCGGCAGAGCACGCATCAAGAGACCACGATTGACGAAGAAACCCGGGAACAGTTGCGCCGACTGGGGTATATGGACTGAATCCAAGTTCATCCACCGGCTCTGCAAGTGAGAATTTACAAGGCTATGCCATTCCGTCGTTTTCTTTTGCTTATCAAGAGATCATTTTCTATTCGTTTTATTCATCAATCGCTTTCGGTCTACGTATAGGGGTAGGGAAGACCGGTTACCCGGTCTCCCCTCCCTCCGAACCGTGCGTGCGGATTTCCCGCACACGGCTCTCCAGTTGATGGTTTGCCTCAGAGAGGACTTGGCAGCCAGCCACCGGGCTTGAGTCAGGTCAATAAACCCGAGGTTGACAAAGAATTTGCTAGGCCAGCGAGACTGTGCCATACATCTCCTTTCACCCCTTTTCGAGGGCTGCAAGCATTCGTTTCGTCCACACAGACGGTTCCGCCCACGCCCATCGGGCACGGGCATCCCCTTCGGGATTAGATTTGTCTTCGCAAACCACTGTCGAAAGGTTCCTTTCCGTCTTGCCTGTACTATACGAATCCATCTTCCTGCATCCCTTCGCTCCACGCCCATTACGGCGCTTCAACACTACTATGGATGCTCTGACTCCTGCGCGGTTCGGCTCTTCGGGCGCACAAGGCACCATGAACACCGACCTGACACCGCACAGGTCTCCCTGCTTCACGCACATAGCCTTCCAACCATTCCGTCTCCAAACACCCAATAGTCCTCCGTCGTCGCTTTATCACGTTACTAACATGCCTTTATTTGTTCCTCCTTGCCATCTATGACAAGGCGCATGTACTTTCAGCGCGACAGACTGTTCCGGGCTTCGCCATTGAATGGCAGGCTCGCCGAATCTATCTGGCCGAATCGAGTTCGTTATCCTACGGACTGGTTGTTCGCCTTCCGTTGCTCTCCACCCCGTCTCGCGACGACGCAGTTACGGTCGGCTACAGATATGTAACGTTTCTCTGGACTGGACTTGCACCACTCTGGCTCTATACGCTCGCAGGCGCACCATTCCGGTTTTTTCGCGGTTGACCAATCGATACCTACACAGAAGCCTCAGGACGCGAAAAAACCGGCATGACGCGGGTCGGATCGTCAACTGGCGCGAAGACGTTAAGAGTAGTATGATATGTCGGCATTCATCAGGCCCCTTTTAGACGCCTTCCTCATACCACCGGCTCTGCGGGTGGTTGTTGATTCAAACTCCCTCCCTGCCGGCACAAAACACAGGGGGCGTGGACGACACCGCGGTCAGGGGCTTTCCGTTTCAGGCGACGGGTTCTGTATCTCGTAGCCCGGTATCAGCGGCTCCTCTTCATCCGACGTGTCCAGCAGCGGCGATTCCCCGCGCAGTTCCTTGAAACCGTCTATCAGGTGCAGGCGGTGCTGCTGGTCAATGACTTTCTCCGTGGTTTCTTCCTCCGATACCGCTTCATTCCATTTCGCATCTTCGATGGTGTAGAAAAAAAGCGGTTTTTCACCCTCGTGCAGGCGCAACCGCCCCCCGATGAGCACCGGCTCATTGATCATATTGGCGGGCTTCTGTAATTTCACTTCGATAATGTCGCGCATGGGCGGCGCGTCACAGAAATAACAGGTCAGCGGAATGGGCATCAACATGAATTCCTTCACCTCGCGGAACTGGTCTATGGCAGCCATAAAACCGACGATATTGACCAGTTTTCCATCCAGCGCTTTCAAGTCCTCCGGGAAGGTGGCCCCGGTCCGGCGGCGGCCGACCACCTTTTGCATTATATCCCAGTAAATGAGCGATACCCCTTCTTCACGGTGCTTGGTTTCCAGTTCGGCGCGGAGCTTGTCGAAGTATTCCCGCATGCCCGCCCGGCGCATATACCCGTTCACCCCGATAACACCGGCGACTATAATGACAAGGCCCAGAAGGGTGAGTAAGTCTCGTTTCGATCGTTTACGCATGAGATAAATCCTTTTCTATACCAGCGCGGGCGCTACCCGCAGCCCAACAAAAACAACAACACTTGAGCAAAAAATGGGACTGCCTCCGGCGCACGCAAAACGCGTGAACGTTGTGCCCAATGCAAAACTGCGCCGGTGGCTGTCCC
>JAKLHG010000203.1 GCA_022710255.1 Candidatus Hydrogenedentota bacterium | reverse complement strand
TAAGGCATGCTTTGTGCGGGTCAGGCGACTCAATAGTATTTCGCAGCGACGGGTATACTCCCCGTTGCCCATGATGCGACCGGACAACAAAGCCGCTTCCATATAGGGCTTCTCGTTGCCCACAAGGGCCGCGCGGTTGAATGGAATCGAAACCATAAGGCATCTTTCGCGTAGGGTCGGCTCTCCCGATAAGTCTCGAACCATCGGCATACGCGGAGCGAGGCTGTCCCGTGCGTTGCTGACCGGTGATTCGCGGGAACATGGCACACTGTAGAGCACCTAAGTCTAGCACACAACCCCATGTCCGTTCCCATGCGCCTTTTGCGTGTGATTTCTCCGGGTTTGAAGTCTCATTAATGTGCATTTCCTGTCTGTTTCGCCCGATGTGCCGCCCTCCCGGCCCGCTGACGAGACCTCCGGGCGGTTCCTGCGGGAAATAAGCATGCAATATTCCGTTTCTTATGCTAAAATGTGGATATAGGTAGTGTGCCTCAGTCAGGCAACGGGGACACAAATAAGGAGTGTTTTCTATGACGGGTGCCAAGATCATCGGATGTATCAACCATCCCGGACTGGAGGCGGTGGGGCGTTGCCTGCAATGCAGCAAGCCTGTGTGCAAGCAATGCGGTATTGTATCGGTTACCGGATTATATTGTTCCGAGGTGTGCCGCGCAAAGTATGAGCAATATATGCACCGGGCCCAGGCGCTGGAATCGGAAAAAGGGTACAAGCGGGGATTCTTTTTCGGACTCAAGCGGGCAGTGGGCGTAGTGATAACCCTGGCTGTTATCTTGTTTGTCCTGGGATGTGTCGCATCCCTGACCTATATTCCTCTGTTAACCGATGTGACAACGCGCATTCGTTCGTTGTTGGGCATCTAACCGAAAGGAAACGGGTATGGATTTGAGCGGTTTAAAGTGGCCTGTCCTGATACTTGTCATTGTGGGTATCGGATTTCTGGCCTCCAGTCCGGGAATAAACTTTATGGTCGGCCGGTATACCAAAGCCACGCCGGGCCAGGATGCTGAACTTGACACGCGCGACGAAGCCGGCCTCACCCGCATCGGCGGATACCTGCTTTATCAGTGGCGGTATCAGCGGGCTTATGACATCATGAAACTTGCCGTGGACCGGTACGGCGCTTCGGGCGCCAACTGCTGGTACAATAAATACCGCATGGCAAAATGCCTGGAGAAGCTGGGGCGCATACAGGAAAGTTGTGCCCTGCTGGAGGAACTGATGGCAGCCAACGCGCATGCAGTTGATGCCCGTGTCGCGGACAATAACAACCTGAAATTACGGGTTACAAAGATTAAAGAAGTAAACGATCTTCAATGAGAAGTATCGAATCCGATGTCGTGGTCGGCCGTCTGCCCGCACTGGCCTGCCTGCGTGCGGGCAGGCGGGAAGTCTACCGGGCCTTGGTGTATGAAAATGCCGAAGGGATTGAAGAGATAATCGCCGCCCTTCCGGCGGAACGGATTGTCCGGACCGACCGGGCATCCCTCGACAGGCTGGCGAACGGCGCCCGGCATCAGGGAGTGGTGCTTGAGGTGTCCCCCTTGCCGCTCCTGAGCCTGGGTGCATGGCTGGATAAGGGGGTGCCGGAGCAGTGTGTCGTCCTGATTCTGGACAGCATCACGGACCCCATGAATTTCGGGGCTGTTATCCGGAGCGCCGCAGCTTTCGGTGCTGCGGGGGTGTTGTTCCAGAAAGACCGTGCCGCGCCCATTACACCGGCGGTTGTGAAAGCTTCGGCCGGGGGGGTTGAGTATATGGACCTCATACAGGCGACCAACCTGGTCCGCGATATCCAGCGCCTGAAGAAAGAAGGGTTCTGGGTGAACGCCCTTGATGCCGGTGGGGACCGGTTGCTGTGGCAGGCTGACCTAAGAGGCCGCGTTGCCCTGGTGATCGGCAGTGAGGGCATGGGCATAAGGCGTCTGGTAAAAGAACATAGTGATTTTATCGTTTCTATTCCTGTCCGCAAAGAATTGGACAGTTTGAACGCTTCCGTAAGCGCCGGGATAGCCTTGGGCGAATGGGTGCGGCAAAACCAAAGCGGCTTCTCTGACGTTGAAAAAGCGCCTCGAACGTGAAATGGAAATAGAGCAAGGATTCACTCTATAATGCATAGATGTTAAAGCGGTTTTGCCGCAGGACACGCGATCGGTACGGTAGGAGACGGTTGGTGACAGGCGGATGTCGTAGCCTGAACGTGCGAAATGTCGCCCGGGCAACGGGTGAGGGTGGCAGGAAAACGCCGGGGTGATATGATAGTAAAGGCCTTCGTTTTTACTGTCCCGGAGCATCGTGCAGGGGGGCGTGTCGCGCGGATAGAAGGTGCTTGTTGATGAGCCAAAAAGAACACGGAAAAACAGAGCAAGACGCCATGCGGTTGTGTTATGTGTGTCGCATGCCTATCAGTGTTCTTGCCATTAAGTGCCGGTATTGCGGTGCCGACGTGGGCCGGCCCCGGAAGGAACAGGAAACGTTTACGGTGGAGGACCTTGGAGGGGAGAAAATCGGCACCTATACCATTTCCGGAAATGTGACGGATGCCCTGGAGTCGTTTATACAGGAAGAACGCGCCCAGATTAAAGAAGAAGAGCGGGAACGCCTGGAAATGAGCCGGCACTCCCTGAGGGGCCGGTTGCGCAGGATTACCGGGGTGGATTCAGGGGTCCGGGATAGTGAGGGTACGCCGGGGAGAACGCGGGATGCTCTGGACGTGGCTTCCATTGATTTATCCCCTCCCTCAAAAAAGCATGAGGCGAAGCATGGGGATGGTGAAACGCGGCAGCGGATAACCATCGTGGTGCTGATTATCGCCGTTTTAGTAATGGCCTATGCCGCAATGCATTTTACCGGGGTATGCCAGGGACGGCGGGACCAGGACGATGCTGCAGATGCCAATGCCGGCCTGCCGAACCGTGCCAGGGAGATACTGGACGGGGGCGGGCCGTTGCTTGACGCTCACGATGAGGCCCTTCGCGCGCTGAAGCGGAATGAAAGCGCGGAAAACAAAACGACCCTGCGTGAGGTCCGAAAAAAAATCGTGCAGGACATCAAATCCCGCATGTATGCGAAACCTTTTGACATTAAAAAGTTGACCAGCACTTCCCGGGACATTACCCTTGCGGCGGAACGGGACACGAACGCTGAGTTAATAGCGCTTATGAAAGAGGTCAACCAGGAAATCGGTTATTTTGCGTTCATACTCACCGACCTGAATTTGGAAAATGAAACGGCGGTTTTTCGTCTTAACAACCCGGCTTTGGCGGAGAAGGAACAGCAGGTCAAGGTGGGCGATATGTTGCAAAAACGCTTCCGCATACTTACCATCAATGGAAGCGGTGTTGTGATGGAAGATACGCACCCCGAGGCGGGGGGGCGTCAATTAATCGCCAAAAAGATGCTGCCTGCGGAAGCCTACTAAGGTTTTCCGGCACGTGCGCCAGGCGGCAGTCTTCTGTTCAACCTGCAAAGGGGGACGTCCCGGGCGGAAGCTTGGATGGCGCCAGTATCCCGGAGCAACCTTTCCCGAAAATATGGTCCCTGGCGTGTTAAATTGAAAAGGAAAGAGACGTTTCTTGGAAACAGCGGCCCTGACAGACAGTCTGAAACCCTGGATTGAATCCTTGTCCATGACACGCCTGGACCCCGCTTCCATTCTATTGGCTGCAGGCGGTATCCTGTGTTGTTTCTTCGGGTATCGAACCATACGGTTTTTCCTCGATGTGTCAGGGTTTATCGCAATAGGACTAGCGGCGGCGCTGGTTGCGGGATATTTTACCGAGGGCAACCTGGCCGTCGTCGGCATTGCGCTGGTGGCGGGCGGTATTACCGGCGGCATTATCGCGCATCTGGCCTATCGGCTTGGGGTGGTTGTGTTCGGCGGGGGCATGAGTGCCCTGGTCGCCTGGTACTGGGCGCGAATGGTCTTTGACGAAACCAATTATGGAATTGCCCTTGTCTTGGTAATGGCCTTGTCAGGCGCGGCCGCGTCTTTTCTCCTCGAGCGCTACGCCGTCAGCCTTATTACGGCGGCCATTGGGGCGTGGTTTGCCATGCGGGGCATTCTCCTGCTGCTGGAGGCGATGGGAGTCACCCCCGCGCGCCCGGACACCGGCCCCGCCTTGCAGGACCTTTCCACGGAACTGTTGGCCTGGCTGGCGTTGACGGGAATGGGGTTTCTTTTTCAACTTGTGACCGGAAGACGCAAAAAAACATCGGGGCAATAATCAGGCACAGGGCAAACGCGGGGGCCGTGCCGTCGCAGGCCGGTTCGCCGCAGCGCATCGAGCACCGCTTCTCCCGGCATATCCGCAAACCACAGCATTTCTTCGGGCAGCCAATCAGTCAAGGCATGGAGTGCTTCACGCGTGGTAAGGTCCGGAAGAGCGCTTTCACGAAGGCGGTGTATGAACTGGATGGTTCGCAGGCCGTCAAACCAGACGTGGAACTGGTGCAGGCGTTGCGACGGGTCCCGGTACCGTTGCCGCAGTCCTTCCCAGGCCTGCACAAACCCGCGTCCATGTAGATACTCGCCCAGTTCGGGATGCAGATTCCCCGAAAACTCCAGCAGACGGATGCCGTTCACTTCCCCGTTTTCCCGCACCAGGCTGAAGAACTTCCCAAGCAGCTCATAACACCCCGGATGATACAGGGGAACATCCAGCGCGGTTGGGCACTCAAAGGCGCGGACACTGCGGCCGGTGCCGAAGGGGGTCCGGCAGGAGACGCGGCCGGACGGGTATACCAGGGCGCAGGGTACCGCGTCCATGGTCCCCGTTTTCGCCAACTGCTGCATGAAGTAAAAGTCTTCACCCGCGCAGCGCCGGTTCATGCCGCCACAGGCGGCGTACGCCTTCGCGGTGCAGGATATAATGGAACCCAGCGCCGGGTAAGCATAGGGGGAACCCGCGTGCCGCAGGCCAATTTCATGGTATCGCATGTATATTTCGTAAGCGATGATGGCTTCCCGTTCCTGGATCGCTTCGGGAAAACGGTGCATGTAAGCGGCATACCCCGCCCACCGTGCTTCGTCTTCATAGAACGCCAAAACCGCGTCAAGGTAGCCCGATGCCGGGGGGGAATCCGCATCAAGGCACACCAGCGGGGCCTGCAACCTGCCCGTGGACGCCAACACCCGCAGACCATGGTCCAGGCCGATTTTGCGTGCCAGGCCGACCCCTTCTCCGGCGGGAAGGGCACGGTCGTCCGAAGAGGCGTCCACCACTGCCAACATCATGGGGCTGTAACGGCCTTCGCCCATGTAGCCCGAAAATTCGCGCAGCGTTTCCTGATTGTCTTCGATGTCTTCAGCCGGCGACAGACCTGCCGCATGATTGTTGATTACGCAAATGACCAGGGTTCCGGATTGGGCTTTTGTGCTGGAGGCGCCCAGGGAGGCGAGGGTTTCAAACAGAAGCCCCCTCTCCGCGAGCGCCGGGATGACCACGACGGCCCGGACGGCGCCGGGGTCAAAACGCCCGGTCAGTGGCCAGCGTTCGTACATCGGGGCCTGGCGCGTGAGATATTTTCTTATCGTGGGATGCGCCGCCAATGCCGTTTGGGAGCGGGTGTGGTCCTTCATCCCGGGCTGCCGCCGGGGCCGCATTGGGATACGGATTTGATGACGGCCAGGGCGCGGGCCGTATCCGTGTCCGGGAGCCAATGGACCTTTAGGCCGCGGCGTTCCATACCGCGGAACCAGGTGCGCTGCCGTTTCGCGAACTGGGCGATGGCGCTGTTTAATTTCTGGAACAGGTCATTCTTGTTAGGGATATGGCCCTGCAGGTGCTGGGCACAGAAACGGTATTCCAGGCCGAGGGCGTCCAGCCGTTCCCAGGAAATTCCCCGGTGGTGCAGCCCGTCCACTTCTTCGATGAGGCCGTTATCAAGGCGGAAGCGGAGGCGGCGTGCGATGCGTTCACGAAGGGTGTCCGGGTCATGCAGAACAACCATCAGTACCGCCTGAAGCGGGGAGCGGGGCGGTTCCGGCGCGTTCTGCACGCCCTCGGCGATTTCAATGGCGCGGATCATGCGTTCCCGGCTGGATAAATCCATTTCGTCGTGCATATCCGGCTTGAGGCTGCGCAGACGCCTTGTCAGGGTCTCATCGTCCAGAGAGGCCAGCGCTTCGCGCAGCGCCGGATTCTCCTGCACGGCGGGCAGGTGATAATTGCGCAGCACGGCTTCCAGGTACAGGCCGGTGCCGCCCACAACTACCGGCAGCCGCCCCCGCCGGCATACCCCGTCATAAGCGGGGTAGAAGGCTTCCTTATAATGAAAGACGCTGAACTCCTGTGTCACCTCGGCGATATCAATGAGATGATAGGGGATGGGCCTGCCTTCAAAGACATATTCGGACAGGTCTTTGCCGGAGCCGATATCCAGCCCCCGGTATACCTGGCGCGAATCCGCCGAAAGAATCTCGCCGTTCAGCAGACCCGCCAACTGGACACCCAGGGCTGTTTTTCCCGAGGCGGTCGGTCCCGCGATTACAAGGGCGCTTTGTGTTTCATGCTTCATGGTCCATATAATAAAGCCTTGTCGTGATCGCAAACAATCTCTTTTCCCCCGGGGCTGCCGCCGCCCGGGTACTACGCTGTTGGAGGTGCCATGTTGTTTCGTTTCCTGATGCCGGCCCTGGCCCTTTGTCTTGTTGCGGGAATCCTTGCCGCCGAGGAGGAACGTTATTTCGCGGACTATTACTATGTGCCCGCCCCGGCGAAAACCGCGGACGGCGGGCGGGACGCGACCGGCCGTGCCAGGCACGCACTGACTGAATCGTTGGTGCGGGAATATGTGGGGGAGGCGATGCCCGTTCTCGACGTGCAGGCCTATACGGAAACGGGCGTGACGGTGAAGGCGCTGGAATCGGCCTCCCCGAACCAGGTGGCGTGGGGCGCGGAAATCAACGAGGATGCCGGCGGTGTCTTTGGTGGTCCCGTGGTATCCGGTGACGGCAGCCGTTTTTTTTTGGCCTCGGTCGAATCCCGGGGCGCTTTTGCCCTGCGGGTCC
>JAKLHG010000202.1 GCA_022710255.1 Candidatus Hydrogenedentota bacterium | reverse complement strand
CACCCCCGGGCTTCATTTTAAAATGCCCTTCATCCAGGAAGTGCGCCGTTTCGATAAACGGCTGCTCTCCTGGGACGGTGATCCCGAGCAGATTCCCACGCGGGGGGAGCAATTCATCTCCGTGGACACCACCGCGCGGTGGCGTATTGCGGACCCGCTGACCTTTTTGCAGCGCGTTCGTGATGAGCAGGGCGCCATCAACCGGTTGAACGATGTGCTGGATTCCGTCTTGCGCGACCACATTTCCGCAACGGACCTGACCGAGATTGTCCGGTCCCATGACTGGGCGGTTACGGAGGCGGACCTGAAACGGGCCCTGGCCGCTGAAGACGAGGAGGACGAACTGCTTAAAAAGGTGCGTGTCGGCCGCGAACAATTGGTTGCCGCCGTGCTTGCCTCCGCTCAGGCGCAAATGTCTGAATACGGCATCGAACTCGAGGATATCCGCATCAAGCGTATTGATTATGTGCAGGAGGTGCAGCAGCGCGTTTTCGACAGGATGATTGCGGAACGCCAGCGTATTGCCGAGGAATTCCGGTCGGAAGGCGGCGGCCGGGCCGCGGAGATTCAAGGCGAGACGGATCGTGAACTGGCCGAAATCATCTCGGAAGCGAAGCGTACGGCCGAAATTACCAAGGGCGAAGCCGATGCGGAAGCTACCCGGATTTACAGCGAAGCCTTTGGGGCAGACCCCGAGTTCTATACCTTCTTCCGCACCCTGGAAAGTTATGCCGAGTCCCTGGGTGAAACGGCTACACTGATGATACGTTCTGATTCCGAGTATTTCCGGTTCCTGTCCGATGCCGGTTTGTCCGGGGCAAATACTCCGGAGTTGCCCGTTCAACCCGAAGTCCCGTCTGGCCCGGAAATCTCCGGGAGTATGGGAGACCCTCTGCCCCAATAAATCGGTAGGTAATTAAAACAGCCTTGACTTTCACTCACCAGGATCGCCAAATTTAGCAAGCGCTATCCAACAAGCCTTGGAATCGTTATGGGAGACGCTTATGAAACACGTTTATGCTTTTGTATGTTTATTGGCCCTGTTTGTTATTTCCTTTTCTGAAAAGGCGCAGGCAGGGGAAATTGCAGCCGACCTTTCCTCCGAAAAGAACTGGGTTATGCCCGATGGCAATGCCCACATCGAAAACGGTGAACTCGTGCTGGACGGGAGGAATTCCAGTCCACAAGCGTTCTACACGCCTTTTGAATGGGGCGACGTTTCCCTGAAAGCGTCGTTTCTCGTGGAACCCATGGAAACCGGTGTTCTGGCCTGCGGCTTTATCGTGCGCGCGCAAAACGGGCGCAACTACTACTATGTACACTACGACCGCGGCCAGGCCATTCTGTGCCGATCGGATACGGACAATGACTGGATTGAAATCAAGCGCAAGAGCGGTCTCGATAAACCCGCCGGCACCTGGCACCAGGGCGAAGTACAGTGCCGGGGAAATATGCTGCGTGTATTGCTGAACGGCGAACTACTATATGAGGCGGAGGATCCGGTTCTGGCCGCAGGCCGTATCGGTTTCTATGCGGGGCAAGGCCTTGTACACGTAAAAGACATTGTCATTTCCGGGGAGGCAACAACCGCCGCGACACCATTCACCGTTCCCCCGCGGCAGTTTGTTCACGTGTGTACCGATGCGGGAGCCGGTGCCTATGAAGCCTTCCCGGATGTCTGCCGGCTTCAGGATGGCCGCCTTATGTGCGTGTTCTACGCGGGCTATGGCCACGTCGCCATGCCCAATGAACGCCTGCCCAAGGGCGGGCGTGTTTCCTACTGCCTGTCGAGCGATGAAGGGCGCACCTGGACGCCCGCGCAAACCGTGTATGACGGCCCCGATGATGATCGTGATCCTTCCATCGTCCAACTTAAGAGCGGTCGCATTCTCTGCAATTATTTTACGCTGCAAAACGCGGACGGCAAGAACCCGCCCTGGATCGGGCTGGGTACCTGGATGGTGTATTCCGATGATAATTTGGCCACGTGGTCGGAACCTCGGCAGATATGCAACGACTACTACTGCAGTTCACCCATACGCGAACTTCCCGACGGCAGGCTGATCCTGGGACTGTACGCCGAAAAGGACGGGAAAGGATGGGGGGCTGCAGCAATCTCGGAAAATCAAGGGGACAGTTGGAGCGATGTTATTGATATTGATAACGGCGGCATGCGTTTGGACGCGGAGACCGATATCATCCAATTGAAGGACGGATCGTTGTATGCCGCGCAGCGCGGACGGGACGAGACGATGGGCTGGTCCCTATCTAACGATGGCGGCAGGACGTGGAGCATCTCCAAGCCCATGGGATTCCCGGGGCACTGTCCCTATCTGCACCGTTCACCGGAAGGAATCATCCTTATGGCGCACCGGCTGCCGGATACCAGCCTTCATTACAGCACCGATGAATGCAAGACCTGGAGCGACAATATCCTTGTGGATCATGTTGGCGGCGCCTATCCGTCCATGGTGACGCTGAACGACGGGTCCATCCTTATCGTCTATTATGAGGAAGGCGCCGGTTCGAGTATACGCGCCAAGTGTTTCCGGGCAACTTCGAACGGGATAGAATGGATTCTGATGGAATAACGCATCGGGCTGTGTCCTGTACCAGCCACTTCCAGGGAAAGCACATGAAACGATTACTTAAGATCGCAGCAAAAATTGTTGGCATCGTCGTTGTTGCAGGGCTCCTGCTCACCGGTTTTACCTATTTCCAGGGAATACAATACACGCTGGCGCTGCTGACCGGTTCCTTGCGGAATCCCTATTTCGACGATAGCCAGTACCCCCCGTCACAGAACTGCCACGGCGCATCCCCGTGTTCGAGCGGGGTAATTCGCGTCCTCACCTACAATGTCCTATGTCGTGTTTGTGTAAAAGAGGACTACGATCCTTGGGATACCCGTGTTGAACATCTGAGAGGCCTGGTAGAACACTACGCCCCTGATCTCATCGGCTCCCAGGAACTGGGCGGCTGGCAGGACATACAGGAGTATCTGCCGGAGGGGGACGTTTACGGCATCGTCACCTTTTGTTTCGGCCCCTGGACCTACGCCGATTCGGCCTTGTTTTATCGGAAGTCCCGGTACGAAGTGTTGGATTCGGGGCAGTTCTGGCTGAGTCCAAACCCTAAATTGCCCTTTGGTTTCGGCTGGCTGAAATTGAGCGCCCCCCGATACCTGACTTGGGTATGCCTGCGGGACCGCGACACGGGGTTCACATTTTTGTTTCTGAATTCCCATCTGGATAACAACCCGCTAAACAAAGAGAACAGCGCTCCCCTGATTTTTAAGACCTTTGGTCCTCATGCCGCACAGATGCCGATGATTTTTACTGGCGATTTCAACACCAACCCCACCACGGACCGATACGAAGTGCTGCGAAAAGGAGACGGGGAAGATGTCGTTTTTCATAACAGTGCGGACATTGCGGCCCGGCGCGTACAGCGCCTTGGAAGTACCGGGGATGGTACGGAGTTTACCGCTTTCGAACACACCATCGACCATATTTTTCTGGCCGGTCCCGCGAAAAAAGAGGTGCTTAACTGGGTGGTGAATAACAACGTGTACGGCCCCGAACAGCGTTCCGCATCCGACCATCCTGCCATTTTTGCTGAGGTGCGCTTTGAATCGCTTCCGTAACTTTCGGATTGCCCGTTGCCTTTGGATTCCGGTGGGGTGGGGCGCCGGATTTTGGCGTGTCCGGCATGGATGCCGGAGGGACGGAATTCAATTAGGGTTGGCGGGTACGGTATAATTCTTACAAACAATTGAGGTGTGCATTTCC
Source organism: Candidatus Hydrogenedentota bacterium (assembly GCA_022710255.1). GTDB lineage: Bacteria > Hydrogenedentota > Hydrogenedentia > Hydrogenedentales > CAITNO01 > JAAYBJ01. The sequence goes on along the minus strand of JAKLHG010000202.1, from coordinate 3,243 downwards.
CCAGTGGAATGTTGGCGTTGCATTTTGAGCGGAAAGTCCTCTCTGTGAGCGTCCGTCACAATCAAGTCCCCGGATGGAGAAGGTAGATGGAATTAAGTCGGCGTGAAATGAAGGATATTTTCGACAGAACAATCATTGTGCGCCGTCCAACACACGGTATCATCAAGGGATACCATGAGTTGCCGTATATTTGTGTGGGCAATGCACTTGACCAACAGGCAGGTTCCATGCGGGTAAGGGGGAAAATACAGGTTTCCCCCCAATTCGTCATCAAGCCCAAACACTATCAATCCAAGTATGGGGAGATTTTTGGCGAGGACGGCGTGGATGTCGCCCTTGCGGGGCGTATTTTCGGTTTCCTGGGATTTCCCGAAAAGCCGGTAGAATGTTCCATGGAGCAACTGGAACTTTCACACGTCCCGAACACGCTGGATGGGCTGGTGAATGCGTCTCTTGACGAGTTGGAACGCAAGGAGGACATTAAGACGGGCGTTATCATTACCCCGGAGAGCCGGTATTACCAGATTTCGCTGGAACGGTTTATCGCGCATATTCTGGAGGATGAGTTCCTGTAGCGGGGGCATGTCCCTATGCCGTTTCAGCAGGCGCCTTTTTGAATGCATGCAGCCAGGCCAGAAATTCCCGGTTCCCCGCCGGGCCCAGAAGGGGGGAGGGCGTGACTGAAATGTTATGAAACCCCAATTCGCGCGCATGTTCCGCAAGGTTCTGGATGATCTCCTCGTGTACCGCCGCGTCTTTGACCACGCCTCCGCGCCGTACCCTTTCCTTTCCCGCCTCGAACTGGGGCTTGATTAGCACGATGCCTTCCGGAGCCGTTCCCAGCAGGGGTATCAGGGCCGGAAGCACCAGTTTAAGGGAGATAAACGAGCAGTCCGCCGTGAAGAACTCGGGAGGCGTTTCCAGTTTGTCCGGGGTAAGGGTACGTATATTACACCGATCCAGGACAACAACGCGCGCGTCCTGGCGCAGTTCCCAGGCGAGTTGACCATAGCCGACATCCACGGCATAAACCCGCCGGGCTCCCCGCTGCAGAAGACAATCGGTAAAACCGCCTGTGGATGCGCCCACGTCGATCACCGTTTTCCCGGCGACCGAAACCGGAAAGGACTCGAAGGCATGGTTCAGTTTTTCCCCGCCGCGGCTGACAAAACGGGGGCCTTCAACCAGGCGCAACGGAGTCTCCGGGTCCAGACGGGCGCCGGGCTTGTTCAATGGGGCGCCGGAAGCGTCCTGGATGCGGCCCATATAAATCAGGCCCCGGGCCTTGCTGCGCGACACGCCAAAACGCCCGGCAACAATGCTATCAAGGCGTTCTTTCTCCATGGCTCATTCACATATCATACATTGGACCCCAAAATGTCCATGTATCTCAAGTATGTTTCCATTCCTTTAAAAAGAAGAGACAGCGACTGTTTTTCATTGGGGCCGTGTATCCCGTCGTCGGGCAGGCCAAATCCCAACATGACCGAATCCACGCCCAGTTCTTCCTGCATCATGCCGACAACCGGCACACTGGCGCCTTCCCGCCGGAAAAACGACTTTCTTCCGAAAACGGTTTCCTGCGCTTCCACTGCCGCTTGGATATACCGTGAATTCCTCTCCATAACGGCGCCCGGTCCCAACGAGTGGAGGGTAAGTTTCCATCGACATTCCCGGGGCACCGCCTGTTCAAGATAAGCGCGCACCTGTGATTCCAAAGCATTCAACTCCTGGTCGGGAACCAATCGCATGGAGAATTTGGCGCCTGCCTTGGCCGGCAGAACCGTCTTGGCCCCCTTGCCTTCGTAGCCGCCCCAGATACCGTTTACATCCAGGCAGGGACGCACCGCCAGGCGTTCCACAGAAGAATAGCCTTCCTCGCCATAAAGGCCACGGGATGCGGAGAGCTTGAGGTAATATTCATCGTTATAAGGTCCTTCCATGAGTACGGCCCGCTCCTCATCTGAAAGTGACCGGACTTTGTCATAAAAGCCCGGCAGTGTCACGCGGCCTTTCTTATCATGCATGCCCGCAAGAACGGCGCATAGGACATCTATGGGATTGCGGAGTATTCCGCCAAAAGAGCCGCTGTGAAGATCCCGCGGAGTCCCGCAGATTTCCAGTTCAAAATAGGCAAGTCCACGAAGGGCGTACACCAGGGAAGGCATATTTGCCGCATGTATGATGGAATCACAATTTAATACCGCATCGCAACGCAGTTTTTCCCTGTGCCGGCGAATAAATTCCTGGAGCGGCAGCGAGCCTACTTCTTCATCACCTTCGATGAGATACTTGAGGTTGACGGGCAGGCTTCCCCCGGTTTTAAGCAGGGCTTCTACGGCCATCAACTGAGAGAATATCTGGCCCTTCATATCCGAGGCGCCCCGTGCGTAAATGTAATCGCCGCGTATAGCGGGTTCAAACGGGGGGGATATCCATTCTGAAAGCGGGTCCACCGGCTGAACGTCATAATGTCCATATACCAGAACCGTAGGAGAGCCCGGAGCGTGCAGCCAATCCCCGTAAACGATGGGATTTTTCGGGGTCGGCATCAATTCCACATGCTCAAGCCCCATTACCTCCATTTGTTTTGCCAGCCAACGGGCCATGCGATGCATGTCCGGTTTGTGTTGTTGCAGCGCTGAAACACTGGGTATGGCCAGCGCTTCGCTGAATCGTTTGATATAAGACTCCCGCTGTTCCTTCATTTGCGTTATCGCAACATTTACGTCCATAGGCACCTCTATTTATCTTGTTTTTTGCCGAAGCACTGCAACTTTACCACTCAGGGTTTTCATTCCTGATGCGGGCATAGCCTCTGCCTGGCTGCAAACGGCTGGTTAAACCGCGATGATAGGCATCGTTTGTTCATGGATGCAAAACCGCCTCTTAGGCCGATATCTTCACCTCTGTCGCATCTTGATCTCTGTTCTTGTGCGTGGTATCAATTATTTGACCAGGCCTCATGTAACCATTCTACTGCGTCCGGCTTTAATCCAATTAAACACCGAATAATAAACACCTCCACTAACTGCTGAGGGTGCGCGGGGTTCGCGCGGGAATGCAGGGCGGCCGATTTAAAGCCGACAGGCAGGAACTTTTACAGCCCATCGACCTCCATCCCCGAGACAAGCCACCCACCCTCTTCCTTGGTCAAGCGTAATTCTACTGAAACACTGCCGGCGTTACTCATCAAATCGACGGGGTAGACGCTGCAGGAAGATTCTTCCAGCGTATATTGAG
>JAKLHG010000201.1 GCA_022710255.1 Candidatus Hydrogenedentota bacterium | reverse complement strand
ACATCCTATACTCTGGATAGCTGTCCGGTTTCTCTTCGGGAATCTGTTCCGCCTGTTCGCGCGTGCCGCCGCCCGCGAATTCGATGCGGATGTCGCGCAATACGACATTTTCCACCGGATGCCCCGGCAGCCCGGTAATGGAACAGCCGGTTTCGCCCGCGCCCGTGGCGAGGATAGTGCTGAGTACGATATTGCGAAGTGTGCCCATGCCCGGCGATGGCATGTCCTCCTGATAGGGCCGCGCCCGGTTGCCCAGGCGGATGAAGATGGGACCGCCCACATTTTGCATCGTGATGTTGGAAACCGCGACGCCGTCCATGACGCCGCCGTCCACCATCTCCAGGGCAATCCCCGAGAGACGCGTATCATACAGGACGCAATTGCTGATGGCGATGTTCTGAAACCCGCCGTTGGATTCGGTGCCCATTTTTATCGCGTTACAGTCCGTGCTGAGCACGCAATTCGTAATCGTGACATTGCGGCACGGCCGGGCCGAGGTGCTCTTGAGCACGATGGCATCATCGCCGCTGCTGATGTCGCAATCGGAAACCCGCACATTCGAACTGCTGTCTATGTCCAGCCCATCATTGTTCTTGTTGCAGCGGCTGCGAATGGTCACGCCCCGGACATACACCCGATCGCAGGCCAGGAAGTGCACGGTCCACATGGGGCCGTCGCGCAACGCGACATCCTCCAGGGAAACGCCTTCGCAGGAAACGAAGCGCAGCATATAGGGACGGACCAGGTATTCGCCGGAGAACGCGGCGCCCTGCCCGTCAATCACGCCTTCTCCGGAAACGGCGATATCCCGGGCATCTTCCGCGTAAATCAGAGCCCGGTCCGTATAGTTGTCCGTATAGGAACGGAACCCCGCCCTGCGCTTCGGATAGTCGTCCAGGTTTGTGCTGCCGACCAACACGGCGCCCCGCGCCAGGTGCAGGGTTACCCCGCTTTTCAGCGTAAGCGTGCCTGTGAGATAGCGGCCGGACCCCACCCGTACCGTGCCGCCCCCGGCCCCATGACAGGCGTCTATCGCGGCCTGTATCCCGGCGGTGTCCAGGGTTGTGCCGTCCGCCAGTGCTCCAAAAGCCGACACGTCGTATACCCCCGCACTATCCGCACAGGCAACAATGCCAGTGCAACAGGAGAGTATCATCAACAGTAAATGCCAAAGGGATATCTTCATTGTTATGGTCTTCCGTTTAAGAATTGCGTTGTTTTAACCAAGGCTCATCGCCTGCCTTTAACACTGCGTGTATGATATACTTTTATGCTGTAAGTCAGAAACTAGGGTATTTCCTTATAAAAATCTCCACTTATCAAGAGTTTATGGTATTGTGTGAATACATAGTGCCATCTGAAAGCCTCGGCCATCAAGACCGGGGCAAAGATGCACGCTTCCGAGGGTGAGAATATTTCAGGGATATGTATGCTTTATCTATGCCGCACGATGCGCGTGGACTTCCTGAAAACACTGCCGGAGGACAATATTGTTAACTATAGGGACTCGTTTCTGCAACGTATTGTCTACCTATATAACGTTTGAAAAGGGAATAATCGGTTCATGAGTAAGTGGGAAAAAATATTGGAGCAAGTGCTTCGTGGCAGTAACGATGCCAATATCCCTTTTGATTCCCTTTGTGGTCTTTTAAAGCGGTTGGGATTTGAGCAGCGCACCCGTGGAAGTCATAATGTATTCCGCAAGGAAGGTATTGCAGAGAAACCAAACTTGCAGCGCGATGGGGCAAATGCAAAGCCCTATCAAGTGCATCAAGTACGAGATATAATTCTTAAGTATAACCTGGGAGAAACGATATAATGGAACGATATGAAATTATTATCCACTGGAGCGATGTAGACCAGGTTTTTGTGGCGGATGTTCCCGAACTCCCCGGCTGCATGGCCCATGGGAAAACACCGGAGGCGGCTTTGGCCAACGTTAAGGACGCCATGCAGTTATGGCTGGAAACCGCCCGAGAATACGGGGACCCCATACCGGAACCCAAAGGCCGCCGCCTTGTATTTGCCTAGGGCTGAAAAGTTGTGTCAAGTTGGCCTGTCGAAGTTCGTCGGATACTGTCGGGATCAGTCGGTTAGCGCCGTTTACATTGTTCGGAAGAGTTAACGCTTTATGAACGTACCGGAAGCCCTTTTTGGGATACCCCTTTTATCATCGCACTGGAAGAAATAACAGAAATAACAGGCTGTAGTTTACAGCGTCAAAAGCCTGGCCACAAGGGACCAAGACAAAGTGCGTATTCCGACGATTCCGCCCTCTTGTTCCGAAGGAAAGCGCCCCCCTGTTCCGAAGGAAAGCAGATGCTGGTATTCCTCCTATACCCAGTGTTTGTTTGCGTTCTCAGCCACCCTGATCAGGCATGTCAAGCAAGAACCGCCAGGCCGGTAGTATCCGGATAGTCCCTTCGTCCGTTTCAACCGTTTCGTCTTCGTTTCTGGTTACGATGCGGGCTTCCTTGAGGCCGAGTTCCGCCATTGCCTCATTCAAAGCGGCAAGTTCTCGTTTTTTCGTTTGTGGCGCGGCCAGGGACTCGCATACTTGAACAAGCAGGCTTGGGCGCCCGCGCACGGGAACGATAAAATCCACTTCCTTGCCGCTCTTCGTCTTGTAGTAGAAGATTTCCGGATGCACCCGCCGCAGTGCGACGAATACCAGGTTTTCCAGCAAGTGGCCGGAATTAAGGAGGATTCCCGAGGCCACGGAAACAACCAGTGCATGATCAATGCAATAAACCTTTTTCGGGTTGGTGTTGCTCCGTGCCAGCGAAGCGTCGAAAATGCACACCGCGAACAGGAAGTAGGCGTCTTCAAACCATTCCACGTAATCCGACACGGCAGCTCGGGGTGCATTATAGCCCAAGGACTTCAGGTAACCCGTAAGCCGGTTCACGGAATAGAGGGAGGCTGTGTTGTCAATCATCCAATGGGCGAGGTCGCTGACGGCTTTTGGATGGGAGATGTCGTGTCGCTCGACAAGGTCGCGGAAGAGAATCGCGTTGAGATACTCCTGATGTGTCTTGATCCGCAACCGCCCGTCAATCGCGAGCACTTCAGGAAATCCGCCGGTTTCCCAATATTCCTCGAAGGCCTTCTGAATAAGGAGGCGTTTTCTCGTTGACAGGGGGCCTTCGCTTTCGAGTCCCTTGCTGTCCAGAAACTCGCGGAAAGAAAAGGGAAACATCTCCCAGGACAGCGCCCGACCCCGCATCTGGGTGGCCACCTCTTTCGAGAGCATGTGTGCGGAAGATCCCGTAAGATACACCTCACATTTCTCCGTGCGCATCATGCGATCAATGAAGGGTTCCCAGCCGGGAACCGCCTGTATTTCATCGAAGAAACAATAGACCGTTTCCGCGTTTTTCTTTTCCGGATAGAGCGCGTAATAGGCCTCGGCGATTACGCCGAGATTTTCATGCCGCAACGGATGAAGCCGATCATCGAAGAAGTTCAGGTACAGAATATTCTGCCGGGAAACGCCGCTGTCCAGCAGGCGTTGGATGCGCTGATGAAGATACGTGGACTTGCCGCTTCGGCGCACGCCGATACAGACGGCAGCCTTTTTCCGAACCGGTTCCATCTGTATGCTCCGCGGCACACCCGTCTCCAGCCGCGCCTCCTGTAAATCCAAAATGATGCTTTTTACGGTTTCCAGCATGATATATACCTACGATGACAAATTTTCTTCGTTGTGAAGGCGGGTTTCGTTTCGCCGTATGTATGAAATACGTGTATGCCGTTATTTCAGGTCTTTTTTGAAAATCAACGGCATATCCGTGGGTTCCGCTCTACCCGGCCTAGGCTAATATGCCGAATAGTTGTGATTAATTGCCTGTTGCACAGCCTTTCGGTCTTTTTGCAAACCTGAAATAAATATACGCGGTTAGAGAATGAATTGTCAACTTTTATGCCCGGTTTTTTCAGCACTATCCTGATGGAGAGTGTCGAAACTTCACCATTCACCGGGTTTTTCCTGAATTCGGACAGGCCCCGCGTGATTGATTTTGGTGGCGTTGCGGACCACGCCGGGGAATTCGTCCACTTTAAAATCAGGAGTTTTTTTGCCGTGCTTGTCCTGGCGGTCGCCTGTGGGCTTTTCCGGTATGGTATCGCCGGTTTCCTCAATCCACTGGTCCAGAAGGCGGCGCAGGTGGTGCAACACCTCGGCGTGGTCCGGATTTTCCACCTCATTATTCATCTGTTCCGGGTCCGCTTCCAGAACGTAGAGTTCTTCAGCGGCGCGGGGTACGATAAAGATATCGCGCTGCTGCGGCTTCAATTCGCCTCGGGCCTCCGCCGCCCAAAGTTCCTCCCCGGCGGGGTATTGCGCTATGGACTCCACGCACAGGTTCTGCCGTTCAGGCCAGGCATTGCGGATATACACTTGGTTTCCGCAGCGCACCATGCGTTCATGGGCCTGGAAAACATGCCAGTTATGTTCGGCAAAAACCACATCGCGGCTGGTTGCCGACGGATCCCGCAACAGGGCGTTAAAAGAAACGCCCTGGACCGTTTCCGGGACGGTAACGCCTGCCAGTTCGAGAAAGGTGGGCGCCAGGTCAATGGAACTGACCAGTCCGGCCGCGACCTCCGCGCGCACGCGTCCCGGGGCATATACAAGCAGGGGCGTCTTCAAACCGGAATCATAGAGCCGCGTTTTACAGCGCGGGAAGGGGCGGCCGTTGTCGGCGCAAAAAACCAGATAGGTGTTGTCGAGGACTTCCTGCCGTTCCAGTTCGGCGCGCACGGCGCCGACGTAATGATCCAGCCGGCTGATTTCATGGTAATGGCCGGCAAAATCCTCGCGGGTTTTCGGGCTGTCATAGAGATACGGCGGCACGGTCACGGCCTCCGGCGCGTACCGGGGCGCATCCTCGTTGAACTGCCAATCCCGGTGCGCGTCCGTGGAGGCGAACCAACAAAAGAACGGTTTGTCTTTGGGCCGATTGCGCAGTTGATCGACCCAGTCCTCTTCCTTGCCGGGCCCTTTGCCCCCGGATATCAGGTCAAAGGCGCGCCGGACATCGCCCATGTGATTCTTGCCGGACAGCACCGTGTGATAGCCGGCATCTCGCAACAGCTGCGGGAAGGTCACCTGATCCAGGGGCAGCTCGGTATGCAGTTCCGGAGCGCCATGATTATGCGGATAGCGTCCGGTAATCATGCTGCATCGGCTTGGGCTGCAACTGCTGGTTACCATATACGCATTTTCGAAGCGAAGGCCGTCACGGGCGACCCGGTCAAAATGAGGCGTTTTAATCCCTGTGTTTCCGTAACAACCCAAGTCGTTCCAGGACACATCGTCCGCGAGGATGAACACAAAGTTTGGCCGGCCATCTTTTGCTGTGGAATCGGAGGATGCCATAAGAAAGGGCGCCAGCGATCCCGCACCCATAAGAGTAAGAAAAAAACGCCGTGTGGGTCGTTCAAATTGATTCATAATGGAAGTCCTTGAATATTAATGCGATCTTAATGGTAATAGTACACAGGAAATCCCTGACGATCAACATTAATCCGGGATGTAGGACGAACAGGCTTAAAACTCTTTGAGCGTTTTGTAGTACAATAATGCCTGTTTGAGATAAAATTGACGGAAGGGTTCTGAGTCCACTAATTCGAAAGAGAGCGTCAGGAGTTCCTTAAATGAAAAGAACAATACTGCAAAATAGGGTGCTTTATGTCGGTTTCATTGTCTGCCTGCCTATTCTGCTGAACGGATGTTTCTGGCCATTCACCGCGATGGACGGAGAGTTGGTGCGTACACGAAAAACGGTTTCTTCAGCAGCTTCGACGGAGACTGAAGAAACGCTGCCAGAAGGTATGGACGCGGAGACAAAAGAAGAAGAATTACAGTCTCTTCCAGTAGAGCCAGACGAAGAACTACCGGCTCCGGCACCATTGGAACTTACAGCACCCGTACCAGAAGAGCCGGAAGCGCCCATCCCAGAGGAGGCATTGCCACCCGCGCCGGAGGAGCCCATAGCGCTTGCGCAGAAAACGCCGACAGCACCCGCACCGGAGGAGCCTATAGCGCCGGCTGCGGAAGAGGTCGAGCCAGCCGCACCGGAAGAAGCGGTGTCTCCCACACCCGAAGTGCCCGTGACGCCCGCGCCGGAAGAGGCACCCGTGGTTGAAGAAAAGAAAGCGTCTATCGAAGATGCTCCGCGTCTTGCTGAAAAGTACCCGGGACTGGCAACGGGTATCCTGTCTCAAGCGGTGCTGCAGGACTTAGGTTCAGGAGACCTGCTTTCTTCCGGAGATATCAGTATCACGGAAGATTCTTTTAACGAAGCACTTTCCAAAATGCCTGAGGAAGAGCGTAAGGCTGATGACCCTTTGACATTTGATGTTTTTGAACATATGGCGACCAAAATACTACTTGCCCGTCGTGTAAAAGAGGAAACGGGCGTTACACCGGAAGACCCCGCCTGGGAAGGTGCGATGCAGGCGTATTATGACAAGGTCGCCGGGCCGGCAAAAACGACGGAAGAAGAAGCCGCGGCGTTTTATCTGGAGAACAAGGATCTGTTCGCGGACACGCCTTTTGATACGGTCAGGGAGGAACTCAGAACCTACCTGGGTGAAGAACGGCAGAAGGCGGCCTTTGAAAAGCATCTTCGAAATTATGGGAAGGAAGTTCCGGTCAAGGTGCACGGACCCTGGGTGGCCCAACAGGCGGGCCGGTTCAAGAACAATGTTATAGACAAGGCGCTTGACGAGGGTAAACCCCTGCTGGTCGACTTCTACGCCCACTGGTGCGGTCCGTGTATGCATATGAAACCTACCTTGGAGAAGCTTGGCAATCAATACGCCGATGTGCTGAACATCCTCTTTATCGATGTAGATAAGCACACGATACTGGCAAAACGCCACCGGGCGGACAGTATTCCCCTGTTGCTTCTCTACGATGCCAAGGGCGACCTCGTGACCCGTCTGGAAGGTTACCGGGAAGAAGCGGAACTGATGCGTGAACTGCAAAAAGTCGGCGTTCAGTAGCGCATTGATTTCTTTCGTCTCGTGTCGGGATTTCTTTGACG
>JAKLHG010000200.1 GCA_022710255.1 Candidatus Hydrogenedentota bacterium | reverse complement strand
ATTAATTACAAGACAATGGCAGAACTTAAATTAATGAAGGGTAATGAAGCTATAGCCGAAGCCGCAATTCGTTGTGGTTGCGATGGTTATTTTGGCTACCCCATTACCCCTCAAAACCAGATTCCGGAGTATCTGTCCCGGCGGCTTCCGGAAACGGGGGGGACCTTCCTGCAGGCTGAGAGTGAACTGGCTAGCATTAACATGGTGTTGGGGGCTGCGTCCACGGGTGCCCGTGTTATGACGAGTTCCTCCGGCCCCGGTATTTCGCTGATGCAGGAAGGCATTTCGTTTCTTGCCGGTTCCCAAATCCCCTGTCTGATTGCCAATGTTATGCGTTCTGGGCCGGGGCTTGGCGGCATCAAGCCCACGCAGGCCGATTACTACCAGGCGACGCGGGGTGGCGGTCATGGGGATTACCGTACCATAGTTTTGGCGCCGTTCGATGCGCAGGAAATGTTCGATTTCCCGATGTGGGCCTTTGAAATTGCCGAGCATTACCGCAATCCAGTCCTGATTTTATCTGATGCGGTTCTGGGACAATTAAAAGAACCGGCCATACTAGAACCGCTGGAAAGTCCCCGAAGAAATCCCAAGCCGTGGGCGCTGACCGGCGCGCAGAACAGGCCGTCCCGGAATTTGCGCAGTATGTATCTGGCCGGTGACGACCAGGAACAACTCAATTATGTGTTACAGGAGAAATATGCTCGTGTCGAAAAGGAACTGCCCGAGTCACGGGAATATGACCTGGAAGACGCTGAAGTAATGGTGGTCGCCTTCGGTTCCGCCGCCCGCATCGCATTGTCTGCCATACGCATGGCGCGTGAGGAAGGCCTGCGCGCGGGTCTGTTTCGCCCCGTTACCCTATATCCCTATCCGGGAAAGAACTTGCGGGAAATTACGGAACGCGTTAAACGGGTGCTAGTGGTGGAACTTAACCTGGGACAGATGCTGGATGATGTACGCCTGTCCGTGCCCCATGACGTGAGAGTAAGTTTCTACGGGCGGCCGGGAGGAGGTTTGCCCACTCCCGGAGATATACTTGCCCGGATAAAGGATGCATGCATATGGTAATGAAACAAGTGTTCGGGCGGCCGCAAGCGCTCTTCGATCGCCCCAATCATTATTGCGCCGGCTGCGGGCATGGTGTGGCGCACCGCCTGGTGGCAGAGGCCCTGGACCACTACGGGCTCCGCGGGAAAGCCGTCGGCGTAGCCCCCGCCGGGTGCAGCGTCATGATGTATGATTACTTTGACGTAGATACGATTGAAGCCGCACATGGGCGCGCCCTCGCCGTGGCAACTGGCATTAAACGGGCCAATCCCGAACTTTTCGTTTTTACCTATCAAGGCGACGGCGACCTCGCCAGTATCGGCATGTGTGAAACTATCCATACCGCCAACCGGGGGGAAAATATTTCGGTAATCTTTATCAATAATGCAGTGTACGGCATGACCGGAGGACAGATGGCGCCTACCACGCTGATTGGCCAAAAAACCACCACGACGCCCAAAGGCCGGTGCACCGCGACGGAAGGCGCCCCCATAAGAATGGCCGAACTTTTGGCCGGATTTGACGGTGTCGCCTGCAGTGAGCGTGTTGCGGTTTATGACGTCAGGCAGGTATTGCGCGCGCGTAAGGCGGTATTTCGGGCGTTTGAGGCCCAGCTTCGGCATGTTGGCATGGGATTTGTGGAAGTGCTGTCCCCCTGTGTCACCAACCTCAAAATGACTCCCGATATGGCGCAGGCGTGGGTGGAGCATGAAATGTGCGCGGTGTTTCCCCTCGGCGTATGCAAGGCTTTACGGAACAAAGAAGACGATACGCAGGTCCGGTCAACCACGGAGAGTGACCCTAATGCAACATGAATGGCTTATGGCGGGATTCGGCGGTCAGGGCATACTCTTTTTAGGCGATATTCTTGCACGTGCCGCCATGCAACAGGGCCTGCATACCACCTATATGCCCACTTATGGCGTGGCAATGCGTGGCGGGACGGCCAACTGCGTTGTGCGCCTTTCAGACACATCCATCGGCTCGCCGCTGCTCGAGGCGCCGGATGCCGCAATCATCCTCAATCAACAATCCTTTAATAAGTTTTCGGCCCTCATTCAGCCCGGTGGATTAATTGTTGCAAATAGTTCTATGATTAAGTCACCGGAGAGCATGGCTGCCTCCGGTATTCGCACCCTCTGGATTCCCGCTACTATCATCTCCCGGGAGACCGTGGGGACCGAACAATCCACCAACATGGTAGCCTTGGGCGCTTTTTTGGCGTCGGATACCACGATTGCCTATGCAACCATCGATGAATTATTCAATGGAGAACGCAATCCCGCCAAACGGAAATTGGCCGAAACGAATAAGGCCGCCATACAGGCCGGGATGAACTATGTGCGGGGTTAGGGTATTGTGAACGCCTGATTGAAACCGGATAATTATTTCACTTAGTGGCTGATAGGTGAATCTAGGAAAAATAGACGATGAACTTTGTGACTAAGTTGCGCATCATGGCACAGGTCTATCATTGGCGCTTGACTTGGAACCGGAAAGATTTGCATTACCCCCCGCCGGTCAAGGATAACCCGAAATTCATGACCGCTTGGGACGCGGTCAAATTAATACCGGATGGTTCCGTAATCGCCAATTCAGGCATGGGGGGCAATCAACGCACAGCACTCCTGTTTTGGGCCATACGGGACAGTTTTTTAAAGGAAGGGAGGCCCAAAAATCTTACGGTTCTTACCGTGGGCGGTCAGGGTGGACGAGGCAAAGCGCCGGGCACTCTGGAAGAACTTGCCTACGAAGGGCTGAATACCCGCCTGTTTACCGCGCACACGGAGACCTTCAAAGGACAGTTGCATTTGGCAGAAGAGGGAAAGATAGAGATCCAATGCGGATTGATAGGCATTATGACATTCATGTTCAGAGAACAAATCGAAGGGCGCGACTATTTTATTACTGAAACCGGCATTGGTACCTTCATTGATCCGAGGGTCGGAAACGGTACTCCCATCGCCCCTGAAAATGCACCTCAGTACGTTGAAGTGACCCCGGAAGGCAAATTGAAGTTTACTATGCCGTTACTGGATACGGCTATGTTTAATGCGCCCGCCGCAGACCCGAAGGGAAACATCTACTTCAAAGGTTCATCTGTCATTGGCGATGCCAAAAATATTGCCAAGGCCGCAAAGAAAAATAGCGGGCGCACCCTTGTTAATGTGGGGCGGATGGTTGAGGAAGGGTATGACGATGATTTTCTGCCGTCAGAATATGTGGATGCCATCGTCTATTGGCCTGGCACCGAACAAAGTGGTACCATAAAACACAGGAAGTATTGGGATTGTTTCACACCCCACAGCACAATGCCTGTGAATGAAGGGTTGGCGCGTGTACGGTTGATTAATAAAACCTTGGGGATCATGCCCATTCGCAGGCCCATCGATGATGTCATGGCTCGTCTCGCCACCAAGTTATTCGCCGAACATGCGAATAAGGGTGACTATGTGGACATCGGCATCGGCCTGCCGGAAGAGGTCGCGCGCCTGCTCCACGAGAGTGGGGTGATGAAAAAATTAAACATGCTCACCGAGGCTGGGGCTGTGGGGGGCGTCGCCGCGCCGGGGGTGTTTTTCGGCGCAGCCATCAACCCTGATAAAGTCATCCCATCCTCTGATGTCTTCGATATGATGTACAAAAGGCTCGACTGGGTGGTACTGGGCATGTTGCAGGCGGACAGTCTCGGGAATGTCAATGTATCTAAGCGGGGCAAGGGGCCAAAAAATCATGTGGGTCCGGGCGGATTTATCGACTTGGTGACTTGCGCAAAATCCATCCTGTTTTGCGGTGCTTGGGGCGCTCGCTCCAAAGTTGAGGTTCGAGGAAATAAGGTCAAGGTTATTGCTCCTGGTATCCCCAAGTTTGTAGATAAAGTAGATGAAATTACATTCAATGGTCAGGAGGCCCTTAAGCACGGAAAAAGCGTGTATTATGTTTCGCAAGTGGGCGCATTCAAATTGACAGCGCGTGGTATGGAACTCCTCTACGTCATGCCCGGGATTGATATTCAAAAAGATATCCTGGATGTCTGCCCCATGAAGATAGTGATGCCTGAATCCGGAGCCCCCCAGGTCGTCGGACCGGAGGTGGTCACCGGAAAGGGATTCCGCTTCGAATTGCATGGGTAGCACGAAACCGCGTCCGTAGCGGAATGGATAAAATAGCCAGGTGATATTGCCCGGTCGTCCTTGGTATGTAACGATACCGCTGGGACAGCCTGCACAAGCGAAGGAAATGGGTATGAACATGTTTGGCAAACTGGGCGTTGTGTTGCATGTCATGCGATGGCGCATGAATTGGGATAAATACGACCTGTATTATCCGCCGCCGGTGACTGACAATACAAATTTCATGAATGCCTGGGATGCGGTTCAACTGGTTCCGGATAATGCTGTCATTGGAATTTCAGGCATCGGAGGCAATCAGCGGCCTTCGTTGCTTTTCTGGGGAATTCGTGATCGATTCTTGAAAGAAGGCCATCCGCGTAATATCACCATTATCGGAATCGGTGGACAGGGAGGCCGCGGGTTGGTACCGGGAACCGTGGAGGAATTGGCAATCGAGGGACTCAACACCCGCCTGATTACGTCCCACACGGAGATGTTCAAAGCACAGCAGAAATTGGCCGATGAAGGCAAACTGGAACTGCAGTGCACCCTTCTGGGCAATGTTACTTATATCTTCCGAGCACAGGCCGAAGAGGGCCGTAACTATATCATTAATGATACCGGCAAAGGCACCTTCATCGACCCGCGCGAGGGCACCGGCACGCCTGTGGCCGGCAGCGGAACGGAGCAGTGGGTGGAAATCGTTGAGGGAGGACGTTTTAAGCATTCCCTACCTATGATTGATACGGCTGTCTTCAGTGCGGCGGCGGCTGACAGGAAAGGGAACATTTACTTTAAATATAGCTCTGTGATATGTGAAGCCTATTCGATTGCGAAAGCCGCCCGGCGCAACGGCGGACGCACACTGGTCAACGTGGGCATGCTGGTGGAGGAAGGGTTTGACCGGGAGTTTCTGCCAGCAGAGTATGTCGATGCCGTGGTGTACTGGCCGGAAACCGAGCAGACCGCAACCGTCAAGCAACGCAAATATTGGGACTTCTTCACGCCCTACAGCAAGACACCCATAGAGGAAGGGCTTGAGAAGGTACGTCTTGTTAACAAAATTCTTAAAATAACGCCGGAACGCTTTCCTATTGACGAGGTGCTGGCCCGCCTGGGAACGCGTATTTTCGCTGATCATGCGCGCAAGGGAGACCATGTGGATGTCGGTTTCGGGCTTCCAGAGGAAGTTGCCCGCCTGCTTTACGAAAGCGGGGTCATGCGTGATCTCTATATGATTAACGAAAGCGGCGTCTTTGGAGGCGTGTCCGCCCCCGGTATTTTCTTTGGGGCGGCGGTAAACCCCGATGAGATTATACCGGCCTGTGACACCTTCGACCGTATCTATTCGCGGTTGGACTGGGCGCTTTTAGGCGCGTTACAGGTGGACAGCCAGGGTAATGTAAACGTATCCAAACGCGGCGAAGGTGCTATCAACCATGTGGGCCCGGGAGGATTCATCGACCTGATTACCGCCTCCCGGTCTATTCTCTTCTGCTGCGCCTGGGCGGAAGATGGAGTGATTGAAATTCAGAAGGGCAATATCATAATCATCAGCCCCGGCAAGCCAAAGTTCATAAAACAAGTGGATGAAATCACCTTTAACGGCGCGGTCGGCCTTGAAAGAGAACAACAGGTCTATTTCGTCACCCACGTGGGCGCCTTTCGATTAACAAGGCGGGGCCTAGAATTAACCCATGTCATGCCCGGCATTGATATAGAAAAAGATATTCTCGATTTCAGCCCTGCCAATATTGTCCTTCCTGAAAGCGGTGCGCCCAAGGTCGTCACGGAGGATGTCATCACTGGAAAGGGCTTCAAGTTCGCGCTCAGAGAATAACTGTTTCATATTACAACAGGTTCCGCGATCCATGAGGATGGTTTTGAATACACCCTTATGGTCGAACGAAACGTTTGAAAAGAGGGTACGGCAGAGATTTGGCAAGTGAAATCCATTGCGTGTTCCTGAGTTTTCACTCCGCCTATGTATAAAATTCCATTCTGCAACGCACTTGTCCTCGAAGTTGCACTTCGCAACCATGGCAAAGGAATGCATACACCGGAATCACCCGCAAGCAAAACGAAATAGAATTATAAGCCGCAAGCGTTGATGCCAGTGTTTCTTTTGATCTTCCCCCGTTAGGTTTGATAAACTTTAAGCAGCTCCCGAGCGTGCCCGGGTGGTGGAATTGGCAGACACGCTAGACTAAGGATCTAGTCCCTGAAACGGGGTGCGAGTTCAAGTCTCGCCTCGGGCACCATTTTATTTTTCCTTCCTTTTATCTCACAACGGAACTGTTGGCTCTGTCTCATAAATCTGGTGGGTTGTGGCTTTCACTCCACCTACCCTGAAACGCGCTCCCAACAATGCGTCTTTATGACGGGTACTTCATTGTACTGCCAGTCCTTTTTGCCCCTTTATGACTTCGTGCCGTTAAAACCCTGCTAATATCCCCAAGGTTTGCCTCCCACTTTGCGCGACAGGGCCTTACACAAATTTCAGCAGGTGATAATTCTTTTTTCCGGTTCGGATGACAGTCATGCGTCCGGCGAGCAGGCAGGCTTCGGACAGTCTCACGTCTTCGGCGTCGATACGTTCATTGTTAAGGTAAAGGCCGCCGTTGCGTACCAGGCGCTTGGCCTCACTTTTACCTGCAAAAACCTTTGCTTCCACGAGCGCGTCTAAAAGGGGCGTTTGTCCGGCGATATGGCTCAAGGCGAGTTCAGCGCTTGGTACTTCACTGAATACATCCGCCAGGGTGGCCTCGTCCAGTTCCATGCCCACCTTCTGCAGCTCGAAGCCATCCAGCCCGGCGGCGTAGAGGGCGCCCACCACCGATCCGGCGCTGGTGCCGGCGATCAGGTCCGGGACGATGCCCTGGGCCTCCAG
>JAKLHG010000020.1 GCA_022710255.1 Candidatus Hydrogenedentota bacterium | reverse complement strand
TCATGGGCCAGCGACTCAATCTTCAGGCAGCCGGGACAGCGCGCGGTTCGGTGAAAATAGTACACGCGGATCTCTTTTCCAGGCCCGCTTTCCGGCGACGTTGCTGACGGAAAAGGCTCGGTGCCGCACCCAGAGAGGGCGCCGGCAATACCCACGACCGCCAATATCGTAAGGATGGTATTTTTCATCGGGTCTATTCCGGTCGACAAGTTAACATCGGGCGCGCTAGGGAAACCAGACGCTCCACGTTTTCCGGGATAACGGGCGACTTCCCCTTTTCAAAGCCGTGGTCGGACACGCGCAAATGGACAATGTTATCCACACCGGCTTTTTCCAATGTTTTCCTCGCACAGTCCATCGCACACCCGTCTAGCGCCAGGCTGGCGGACGCGGACCGGGCGTTGGCGACCATGACGTCAATGCCGGCGCCAACCCCGGCAAGACAATACATTTTCCCAACGCCCTCGCGCGCAAGCACGCGGGCCGCCTTGTCGCACAGTTCGCCCACGTCAGCGGCGCCGGAACACGCATAAAGCAACTTCGGAGCGATACCGCATCCACAGGATCTTGTTTCAGTCATACCGCCATTCCCTTTTTGGTCTTTATACAAGCCACTTTTTAATTTCGTCAGGTCCGGGCACCTTGCCGACGACTTTCACCTGGCCGTCCACCACCAGGGCGGGCGTCATCATCACGCCAAAGCCCATGATTGCGTTGATGTCGGTAACCTTTGTCAGGTCATAGTCAATTCCCAGATCCTTGGCGGCCGCCTCCGTATTTTCAGCGAGCTTTTTGCACTTGGGACATCCGGTCCCGAGTATCTGCAATGTCTTCATGGTGCTGTTCCTTGTGTTGTTTCGCGCAAAATGTTTTTGTTCACTATATCACCACGCTTCCCCTGATGTTCGTAAACATCCGGTGTCCATTCAAAGGTGGGCATTCGTTTCACATCAAAAGATTCACTGGCCGGTCGTTGCATCAGCTCTCGGGCATATTTCCATTGGAGTTCCTGACAATGCCGCATGTCTTCAATCGTAAAGTCACCCGCCCGGATGGCGCGTTCCAGGCGCAGGACTTCTTCCGGAAAGATGCCGGGCTTCAGGGATACTTTCACGGCCTCCCGGGTTGAGAATCGGTGCACGATGAACTCATTGCCCAAGCCGGGATCTATCTTCTGCGTGCCGAATCGGATGCGCCCGCCCGTAAGGTAGGCTGCGATGTCCCCAAAGCAGGGTGAGTTGTTGGTAACGCAGCCAGTGTCGGTTCGGTCAATGACGCCGTCGGGGTAAAGTATTTTAAGTCCCACGGACAATCCGCACGCGGCGGTAACCAGGCCGTCGCAGGGATGCCCATGCATGTTGACCAGGTCTTTAAGTGTGATGGTCTTCGTGTCGCTTGCATAGGGTCCCAGGCTGCTTTCCGTATCCAAGACCTCAAACGTCGGGGCGAAGGGTGCGGCAGTCAGCCAGTCAAAATTTCCCGCATTTTTTATAACGGCATCGTTTGGGGCGGAGGCGTAGAGGCAGCCGCATGCAAGAACAAGCAGCGTCGGGCATACAGCGCCCAAAGCATTATGTATGGTCCGTGTTATCATGAGAGGGCTCCAAATAGAATCCCGGCAATGGTGGACATGATGACTACCAGCGAGCAATAGACAAACGTTTTTTTAAATCCCATGATGCTGTAAATAACCAGCATACTGGGCAGGGAAAGAGCCGGACCGGCCAGGAGCAATGCCAGTGCGGGCCCCTTTCCCATGCCCGAGCCTATCAACCCTTGGAGTATGGGGACCTCCGTAAGGGTGGCGAAATACATGAAGGCGCCAATGATGGAGGCCAGAAAATTGGACGTCAGAGAATTACCGCCTACCGCCCAGGTGACCCAGGCGTTGGGAATCAATCCCTCCTGTCCGGGTTTACTGCCCAGCAACGCGCCGGCCACCAGTACGCCTCCCAGCAGCAGCGGCAAAATTTGCTTGGCAAAGCCCCAAGTCACCCCGAACCATTCGCCCATCTCGCCGTCGCTGGTGCTGGTAATGACCGAGAGTCCGATGGAGGCTGCGGCAAAGGACAGGACGGGTTGGTGGGGGAACAGGACGGCAAGCACGATGGCCGGCACCGCCGCAATAACCGTCTTCCACCAGAGCATCTGGAACCATGCGGTCAGGAGAATGCCGAAGCCCAGCCCGAAGAAGGCCGTAATCACCCACTTGGCACTATATAAAAAGTGCCACAGCCCCGCTCCAGATTCCGGCTTGCCCCAATTAGCGAATATGAGGATTCCTACCATGGAGGCGAAATATACGGCGGTCTTCCAGAGCGGCCGGGCCACTTCCGGTTCCGGTAGGGCCGCTTGAGCGATGGCTTTCTCCTGCTCTTCTTTGCGGAAAATCAGGTGCATCAGGAGGCCGATAATGATGCTGAAACTGATGGCGCCCACCGCGCGGGCAATACCCAGTTCCAATCCCAGGATACGTGCCGTAAGGACAATCGCAAGAACGTTGATTGCCGGGCCGGAGTACAGGAATGCTGTGGCGGGCCCCAAGCCGGCGCCCATGCGCCAGATACCGCTGAACAGGGGCAGCACGGTACAGGAACACACCGCCAGAACGCTTCCCGAAACGGAGGCAACCCCATAGGCAAGAACCTTCGGCGCGTTGGCCCCGAGGTATTTCATCACGGAGGCCTGGCTGATGAACACCGAAATGGCGCCCGCAATAAAAAACGCCGGAATCAGGCAGAGCAGCACGTGTTCCCGGGCATACCATTTAACCAATTGAAGCGCTTCCGTAATGGCGTTGTCAAAACGGGGAATGCCCACAGGCAGATAAAAACAAGTCAGAAACACCACTACGATCAGTACCAGTGGTTTCCATTCTTTCTTCCACTTCATATACAGGCTATCCTCTCGCCAATGCTTGGTTGTTTGCGATAATTGCCAATAAAAAGGCCTGAAAATATGCACGGCCTACGTTTATCATCGTGCTATTTGCCGACAAGGGCCCGGTGATGACAAGCATTTTCCCGAAGAACATCTTCAATACAACCAAAGAAACTCAGGATGCATGGGCACCGCAAGCGGTAAAATACCTGCAGACCCCGCTTGTCATCTTCCACAAGTCCGGCGTTCTTTAACACCAGAAGGTGCTTGGACACGGTGGAAATATCGGCGCCGACGCCTTCACGCAGTTCGCACACGCAGCGTTCTCCCTTTGCCAGCTCATCCACAATGTACAGACGGGTGGGATGGGCAAGCGCCTTGATGATTTTTGCCCTGGCTTCGAACAAGGCCAATTTTTTTGCGTCCAAGAGAATCTCCTTTACGTTTGGCTATTTGGTATTATAACCAAATTAAAGAGACAAATACAATACGGCGATCTTCATTCTTGTATTGTAATGGATGTACATCAACGCAACACTTACCACAATAGCCGACGGTCTCGTGGGAAGCCCTTGAGGACATCGTATTGTTTATGAAGCCGTTACATTGTAGAATAAGGTCTGTGCCGTGTTGTCCGATGTCAACGCAGTAAAGGAACAGACTGTATCCAGCAATCCGGTAGTGCCGGTAAAAGTGTGAATCAGACGGCCCGTGGCGGGTCCCGGAAAGGAGAGATAAAATAGGATGCGTTTATCCCCGGTGTTGTTCATGACAGTGGCGGCGATAACTTTATTTCCGGGATGCGGGATGGCGGAAGGCGAATCGTTTTCCCTTGAGCAGGGTGTGGATGTCCAGGTCGGCGGTACCACCTGGCTGCGCACCTTGATTACCCCTTTTGATCCTGAAAACCCCGAACTGCATTACAAAGTCTATACCCATCTTTACGATAGTGAGGGGTTGTTGCCCATTACCAAAGGACCGGGCGGCAAGTATCCCCATCACCGGGGATTATTTATCGGATGGCGGGAGACTCGCATTGGTGATCGTGTGCTGGACAGCTGGTCCCGTTCCGGTTCGGATACCAAGGCGTTTGCATGCCAGCAATGGGCTGCGTGGAAAGAATTGGCCGCCGACGCGGAGGGCGCGCGACAGACCGCGCTTATCCGGTGGTTTGTGGAAGGGGAACCGCCGTTTATGGAAGAGGAGCGGACGATTTGGGCGTTTTGTCCGGGTGAAGGCTTGCGCGCCGTGGATTTTACGTCCTCATTGAAGTCGCTCGGAGGAACGATTCTGCTGCGGGGCGACCCGCAACATGGAGGCATGCATGTGCGCATGGCGCAGGAAGTCGCGGACAATGAATCGGAAACCCAATACGTCCTGCCGGAAAATGCGCGTGTCGCGGGAGAGGACGTTGTGGAAGGGGCCTGGTGGGTGTGCGCCAGCATGCCGATTCGCGGCCGTCGCTACTGGGTATTGCATATGACTTCGCCCGGCCTGCCGTCTGGTATTCCTCTGTACAGTATCCGTAAGTATGGACGCTTCGGCGCGTTTTTTGAATCGCAAGTGGAGGAAGCCAAACCCCTTGAAGCGGCGTTCCGTATTATTTGGACCGATACGCCGCTAGACATGTCCCGATGTGAGGAACTCTATCAGAACTTTGCGGCATCCGCGGGTCCGGAGGCGCCATGATTCTTGGTGTGCTCAGTGATACACACGGCAATCTTCCGCTGATGCGCAGCGCTGCGGCCATGTTGACAAAACAACTGGGCGCGACACAGTTGATTCACTTGGGTGACGACTGGGAAGACAAGGAGGACCTGGACAATCTGGGCTATTTCGTTAGCGGCGTGCCGGGTTTGTGGTGCGATGCCTACCGGGACCCGCATATCCCCAGGGTGCGCCTAGACGTATTCGACGGGTTGGCTGTCGCTTATGCCCATGATAGAAAGGAACTCCAGTCAATAAGCGGCCGGGTGGGCCTGCTCCTGAGCGGTCATACCCACCAATCGGTAATTGATGAGGTGGGCGGCGTTCCCCATATGAACCCGGGCCATCTAAGCCGCCGGCGTGGCCGGGGGCAGGAGACAACGTTTGGACGGGTTGCAATTAAGGTGGACCGGTTTATCCTGTCGATTTACGGGCTTGACGGGGAGGTACACGCGTCCCGTACGTTTCTAAGGGGAAAATCAAAAAAAGGAGTTGTATAATGGACTGTTCACCGCAAGGGAATGAAGGTGTTTTTCAGGGCCGCGATTCGGACTTGCAGCAACGCGCGAGCCAGGTGCGGGAAAGCCGGAAAACACACGGGCTTGACGGGTTGACGGGCGACTTGGCCTTTATTATCATCCACACGGAATATGAAAACCAGTATGCCACCGTCGAAGAATTGCTCCGGTATACGGGCTATGAACTGGATGATGCCTTTGAGTCCGACGATGAGCGCACCTGTGTCCTTAAGCGCCCGGACTCCGCGGATGTGCTAGTCCGGTGCAGGTTGAAGGGTGACAACCCGTTTCTGGCGATAAACCGTTTTCCCAAATCCGCCCATGTGCCTCACACGCGTCTGGAGACGCTGGTGTTTGCCTGCGAGGATGTGCAGCGGTATTGGGAGATACAGCGAGGGCGGGGTATCGCCTTTCTTGCCGAAGCGCCCTTGGATCTGGGCGCGTATCGTTTTATTCAGACAGCGCCTTCCGTATACACGGGCAACTCCGTGGGTTTTGTGCAGTGGCTTCACGCGGCGGGCGGCTACAGAAACGGGCGCTGCCGCACGCTCGACTGGAAGTTTGAGATCGGACCAACGCCCTGGAAAAAGAAGATTGGAACCCTGGACCATATTGCGACCCGCGTAAAGGCGGAACACCGGGACCCCGCTATACTCGAATTCATGGACCTTACCAATTACGACTTTGAATTCGCTATTTATGTTCCGGACCTCAACTCCATCACCAATGTCGCCCGCCTCGCGCGGGCGAGATTTGCCCAGGTATTTACCTCGGGCATAACCATCACCGCTTCCGGGGCGGGCACGGGGCCCACGGAGATGTTTGTTAAAAATTACGGGGCCCGTGTCCACCACATGGCTTTTCTGACGGATGATATTACCGCGGTGGATGCCGCGCTGCGGCAATCGGGCCTGGGTTTTCTTTCCGACCTTGTGGGCAGTGAGGCGGAAGGGATCAGGCAGTCTTTTTCCGCTCCTTCGCCAAACACCTTGCTGGTTAACGAATATATCTGCCGGTATGGTGATTTCAAGGGATTTTTTACCCGGCAGAACGTGACGCAGCTTACGCTTGCTACGGAAAAACAGTGATTTCCTGTGGATCATGATGTGTTGGTATAGTATCCGGGATAGGGCGCAATGGAAAAGTATGCGACCGACGGATGCAGTGCAACGGATCCGGGAATAAACGGTTATGCCAATCAAGAAACAGTAAGCGCCGGGAGTGAGTCGTTGGGTTGCGCAACACCTTTGGGCTCGTTGTGCCGCGTGTTGCAGTTCCATCCCTTCACGGTTCGGAATAAAATTGTAATCGCAGATGTCCCTGAACATAGAAATGTTTTATGGAATGTCCGCTGTGATGTTGGAAATCTGTTTGCCGAAGTGGCGCAGAATCCCGCTTCCTTGGACGGATATGGTCAACTTTGTCAGCGGCGGCAGCGTTTAAACAACGCCTTTTGCAGGCAAGCCGTTTGGCCCGACCGCGTTGTCGTGTCCTCTGTATGGCACGGAGCACCGGTGGTTGTCGATGTTCTTTTAAGAGGGAAACGATGGTTTATAAGCCGAAAATATTCCTGTGGATGCTGACTGTGGTTTTGGCCTGTGGGGCGGGTCAAGGACAGCAGGGCGTCTCGGTGGACTATAATAACCGGGGCGTGGAGGCGTTCAAGGCGGGAAACTATCCCCTGGCCATCGAGCTCTTGGAACAGGCGTATGCGTTGGCGCCCGAAAGCGATCTCGTACGGGGCAACCTGTGCAATGCTTTTCAGGGGCAGGCCAACGAACTAATCGTCAGAAAAGACTATCGTTCTGCGTTACCCTACCTTGAGAGAGCGATTAAGGTCGATCCTGAAAATGCTTCTCCCCGGGTGCAACTCGGTTCCTGTTATCTGAATCTGGCGGAGGTAAATGACGCCATTGTGCAGTTGGAGGCGGCCATTAATCTCAAACCGGGCGAATTGAACGCCCATGAACTGCTGGGGCAGGCTTACTATATGGATAATGACCTGTCCTCAGCCCGGGAGCAATGGGACTATGTACTGGAAATGGACCCGCAACGGACGGAATTGAAGAAGCGATATGACAAGGCGTTTCGGGAAGAATCGGTGGAATATGATTTCAACCAGTGGAAGTCCAGGCATTTCAGAATCAGCTATCCTCCGAATATTCCTGCCGCGTTGCGCTCTACCGTTTCGTCTATTCTCGACCGGGCGTATATCGATATCGGCCGCGCGTTGGGCGGGGTTTTCCCGCCGCCGCCGATTCATGTCATCCTGTATACGGCGGAACAATTTACCGAAGCGACCCGGTTGGAACAGCATATAGGCGCGGTGTACGACGGGAAGATCCGGACACCTCTCACCGATGCTGGCGGCGTGTGGCTGCCGCAGGAGGAATTGGAACGTAGGCTTGTTCATGAGTATGCACATGTGGTGGCCCGCAGTATTGCGGGCGACAATATGCCTTGGTGGGTGAATGAAGGGCTGGCGGAAACACTGTCGAAATCCCTGTCCGACACGGAGAAAACCCGGCTGGGGCAGGCCTATGCCCGGAGCGAGGTATATTCGCTGGCGCAATTGGAAAGCAATCAGGTGGCGTCCTTCAGCCCCGAGGCGTTGCGTCTGGCCTATTTACAGTCTCATGCCTCCATTGATTTCTTATGGCGGCGCTTTGGCCATTCCAAAATGATGAGTTTTCTCCGTGCCCTCCGCTTGGGGACAAGCGGCGAAGCCGCCCTCCAATCCGTTTATCGGCGCAACTATGCCCGTCTGGAACAGGATGTTGCAGTGTCCTGTAATTAGCCTGTGCCGCATGCAAAGCTCCGGCTGATGGCATACCCACGCGGGGTAAACCCGCGATATACCAATCTTCAACGGAGGCGGCGCCGTTGGTATCGGCGGCGATAACACGGCAAACGTATTCTTTAGGGAGATCCGGGTTCCGATGCGGATGAAATGGTTTCCAGAGCCTTGACGCCCTCGGCGTCTACAAGAAGGAAACGCATCTTGCCGTCCACGGCCGCAGGGGTCATGATATGACGGGTGTTTCCCCAGGGAATTCCGTCTCCTTCTCCGGGCTCGCGGTGGTAGTGTCCGTACACCAGATAGTCAAGAGGGTCGTCCACAAAAAGAGATAGCTGGGCACGCATGCCCATGCTGACGTCATAGCGATGGGTGAATCCGATACTCCAGCGCGACGCGCGTAGTTGCCTTCGGTAAAGATGCAGCAGCCCGTTCTGTCCGTCCATTTCATCCGCAATAAGGAAATCCTTGGTGTCAAAGGCGAGATAACCGTCACTGCCAAACGTGAAGGTATAGGTTGACGGGCCAAAGAATGCCTGGTAATGATTGTCCTTACGGTCATGATTACCCACGACGACATAGGTGGGCGCGCTGCACCTATCCAATAGTTCCAGGAAAGAGGCAAACTGGGCCGGCTCCCCCTGGTCCGTCACATCACCTGTTATCAGGACAAATGCGGCATCAGCGGTATTTACCGTTTCGATTGCCTCTCGGACAGTCCCTGAATCCCTGTCCGCACCGGGATCGCGGCCGATGTGCAGGTCGGTGATGTGCGCCACCCGGTAGTTTTCCGGAAACGCTTCGAGCACATACACGGAGCGGATATTGGTATCCCCACCGCCTTCCGTTTCGGCATGCAACGCATGAGCGCCGGGCGACAGGGGGGCGATTGCATGGCACAGGCCGTGTTTGAGTCCGCCCGGAAGAGGGGACCACGCCACTTCCAGGTCCGTCGTGCCCCCCGCTCCGGAGAGCGTGAGGTGCGCTTCCTCTTTCAGTATCACTTCAAAGGTGCCCACCGGCGTTATCATGATGGGACGGCCGTTGTGCGGATACCGAATGAGTCCCAAGGTGCCATCCGCTTCGCGGGCCGCACAGTGGCAGGTAATTCCGGCAGTTACCACGAGGAGTGAAAGAATACCTGGGGCATGCTTCATAGGGACTACTCCTGCTTGTGTTTGGAAACGGGCTGCCAGGCGGGGGATAAGGCGGGGAACGGGCCGAACGTCAATTGTCTCAAGTCGCTGCCGTCGGACCGAACAAGGAATAATTGGGGCGTGCCGCTCATGTCGGATACAAACACCATCCATTCACCATCCGGTGACCAGTCGGGCGACCAACAGTTGTAGGCATTGCCAACATGGACGGGCAGCACATTTCCAGTGCTTACGAGGACGCGATAAATACCTTGCCGGCCTCCCCGGAAGGACTCAAAGGCGAGCCAGGAGTCATCGGGTGACCATACCGGATTCCAGTCCGCAGCCGGATGATTGCTGACATTGGTGATTCCCCTCCGCCCAAGCACAAACAATTCACGGTCCCCGCCGTCGTTTGATTCATAGGCAATTTGACGGGCATCGTGGTCCGGATTCACGTTATATTCTATGTGCCTTTGATTGTCCGGCTCCAAAAACGATAACACCGGCGTTGCAAGTGAAGGCGTTGTGATGAACAAATCCGTATACATCTTGGGTGGCGTGCCGATGAGGCCCACCGACACCAAGAGCCCATGTGCTTCCGCCTCCTTCCGGAGATCCAAAAGAGCGATGGATGCGTGCTCATCCTCGGATTCGGGGTCCAGCGCCTTCATCAGCTCCATGCCGGGCAGCCATGCAACGGATAGAATACCGCGCTGTTCGCCGCCCCAAAAAGTTTCTTCGCCGCGCTCAAAGGAATAAACGGTTATGCAGGACAACGGCGAGGTGTCATCCCGTGACGTATAAACCAGGCTTGCGCTGTCAGGGGACCATCGAGGCCTGTAATTCCACGAAAAATGATGTGCCACTGCCTGGTCGGCAGGTTCCTCAGGCCGGATGATTCGGATCCCGGTACCCTCGGGTTGTTTGGTTTGATAAGCGATACTGCGACCATCGGGCGACCATTGGGGATAGGCATCACAATCCCCCCGACCGGGCGCTGTCGTTTCGCCGGTATCAAGGCTGAATACCGTCAGTTGATACGATGCTTGGGAGGGCCCTGTGATATAGGCAATGGAACCGCTTTGTCCAAAAAGAATACAAGAAACAGGCAGTATGATACTTAGTAACACGTATATAAATCCCTATATTTACGATAAATATAGATAGGCACTCCGTTGACGCAATGGAACGCGTGCGGGCTCTGCCTGGCATTCCCTCCTTGTTTCAACAAAGTGACGATTTACACCTCTACTTAAAAAAATAATGGCAGACAACACGTGTGCATGAAGCTGCAGTATGATTGCTGCAACTGGTTGCTGTTTGTACATAGTTTGACCTTTGCCGTGGGCCCCATAACTGCGAGATTTTTTTTGAATGAGCGCCCACGGCGGATGACCGCGCTTGCCATAATAAACGTGCTTACCTCTTGACAGTAAAGGAACAGGGCTGTTGCAGTCAAAAAACACTATGCGGCCCGTGGCAAAGGGAAGGGATGTTTCTGTCTTCTCACCATATTGAAAACATCTTGTCACGGTTGCCGGACAGGAATCAACTTGTGTTAACCTTCGATGGAATGGCCCCGTGAACAACCTCGACGGGAAAATTTCCTGCCTCTCGTGATTTCTTGGAATTGGCACAGTCCGCTTAGAAAATTGTTGTTCCTGTGTTTGAAAAAGTGTGAATGCTGAATGTGCCTGCGGGTAGGTAGAGGATTGTTTCTGTAGGGAGACTTTGCAGCCGTTCTTTTTTTGACTATAAGCGCGACCCAATAGACGTTCGGCATTTATGTAATTACTTGACACGTGCAGTATGGTTAAGATACGCTTTTTTATCAACGGTCAAGTGGTACCGCATGAAGAAGCGATGGCGGAAGTGCTTTTGAACCATAGAACTGCCCCCAAAGCAGATGCGGTATCGTAAAATCTCAAGCGATTCTTGTTCTTGGTTGACCACGACGGCGAGCAATTCAAATGCCGCGCGGGAATCCGTTTTTTCATATGAAGGCGTGCTCTTGTCTCTCCTTGTATCTGGGGAGGCCGTGTCTTTCCCATACCTTCAGAAAGGTATGGGGAAGAGGGCGTGTTTGTTTTAGCGCATTTTGGACAGGAGAAATGATATCCAAAATATCACGGCATTTAGTGATTCCATAGGAACTGTAAGTTAGTTTTATAACGATAGTGTTTTTGTAGCGTGCTTTTGCTGTATAATTGGCTGAAATTAATACTTGACATCTTAATTAATATTTACTACAATATTTGTCAAGAGTTTACTTCAATACATGTACATGTTTTGGAAGGATGCGATTCCTGTGTGGTCAGTGAAGACGATAGAAATCTATCGTGTCGCTGTCTGTGATACTGTGTAAAGGTATGGTTATGGCCCGTCTTTGGTCCGGTCAAAAGAAACGACTTGTTTTGGACATAGGTGCAAGCGCGGTGCGCTTATGCGAAGTGTCCAAGACAAAGGCCGGTTATGTAGTTACCAAATACATTCAGCGGGAATATGACAGTGACCCTTCTCTGGAAGGTGCACAGCGTAACGATTTGTGTACGGCAGCGATTCGCGAAGTACTGAAAGAGGCGAAGTCGCGTACGAGCAAAGTCATTCTGGGTGTGCCCGGTCAGTCCGTGTTTACCCGGTGCCGTGCGTTGCCGCCGGTTCCTGAATTCAAGGTCAGTCAGATCGTCCGCTACGAAATCCAGCAGCAAATCCCCTTTGGCCTGGACCAGATAGCCATGGATTACCAGGTGCTTGGACAGACCGAGCAAGGTGGCTTCGATGTCATGATGGCCGCCATCAAGGTGGATGTGGTCGAAAAACATCTGGAGGCGCTCAAGCCGTTTAAGAAAAATGTAGCCACGGTGGATGTACTGCCGCTGGCCGCCTATAACTGGCTGAAACATCAGCATCAATTTGGCGATCAGGGAGACTGCGTCGCCATGATAGATTTAGGCGCCGCGACCACGGATATCGTTATTGAGCGAGGTAACCAGTTCCGCTTTACCAGGCCGCTCAATATCGGCGGTAACACTATTACTCAGGCGCTGGCCGAAGCCTTTAACATGGATTTTATTTCGGCCGAAAGGATTAAACGGGAACGGTGTTTCGCGCCGACAGGGGACCCGCAACGGGATGGAAAAGCCGGAGAGGTGGTGGGGCAGGTACTGCAGCGCCTCTGTAATGAAATTGTCCGGTCCTTCTCCTATTTTAGATCCTTGCCCGGCGGAGGGCAGGTGAACCGGCTTATTTTAACGGGTGGCGGCGCGCGGCTTAAAAATATCGTCCCGTATCTGCACAATCAAATGGGGATGGAAGTCAAAATCGTTCAGCCCTTGCTCAATGTGCAGGTGAAGCCGGAAGCCGAGTCCATCCAAAAATGTCCGGAACAAAGTGTGGTCGCCCTCGGAATGGCCCTGCGCTGCGTCGATGCGGTTACACTGGACATAAACCTGATTCCGCCCCGGATACTGGAAGCGGCACGCCGCAAAGAGCAAGCCTTTTATTGGGGCCTGTCTGTTTGTGCTCTGGTCTTGATTTTCGCGTCCATTGTTCCCGCCGCCGCGAATCAGAACAAACTGGTCAAGGAACGTATTGAGGAATTAAAGCGCGGGATTAGGCTTTATGACCCCGAATTGGTCCAGCGGATACGCCCCGGCGGCACCGCGCCGCAATCGGAACTAAACCTGAAACTCAACTTCCGTAAACAACATCTTGACACGCTTCAGGGGCATGTGCGAACCCTCGACCGGGCACGGCGGCAGAGAAGATTCTGGCTGGATGAGATGGTGTTTTTGAATGAAGCGCGTCCCACCCTGGGCAAAATCTGGTTCTCTTCAATGGAGACCACGCGATTTGTGGAAGAGGGCGATAAAGAAGGGCTCCAACCGGGGCGCAAGGGTAGCGCGCGTGTTGGCGTTCCCGCTATGGCGGGGGGAGGCCAGAGGACCACGGGTTTCGTGGGGATAGAATCCTTGGGCGGACCTGCAGTTCGCGCGGCCGCCGCGCAGCGAGGTGGAAGGGGGGGAGACGAGGTGAAGGAGGAAGAAAACAAGACTGCGGTTCCGTCGGCTAACGGCATGATTATACACGGCTATGCGGAATCCGATAAAACACTCTATGAGTTTCTGGATGGCTTGCGCATTACATCGCGACAACTACCGAACGGCTGGTTTCTCAGCGCCGAAGAGGTGGCCTTCAGCGAAGCCAGTGTACATCGGGTGCCTTGGAATGTCCTTTATGACGCTTCCACGACAGGAAGCACCGTGGCCAAGGGTGATGCAACAGTCCCCGCAGGATCTCCTGCGTTATATACCTTTACCGTGGAAGTGAAATTTCGCCGTACACAGGAACGGCCTGTCCCGGTTTTACCACAGGATGCGGCTGCGGGAGGGACGGTGTGAAGTATAAAGGACAAATTATCGGAACATTGCTGCTTCTCATGGTCTTCGGTATTATGTTTGCCGTGTGGCAGTTCCATTTCAAAACGATTTTTGACGGATATAAAGAAGATGAACGACTTCGGGCTTCATTGGAAGAGACAATGTCCAAACTTCAAGAGACCTTTCAAGGATATAAGCCTGAACTCTTGATTGAGGCCTGGCAGAATGAAATTCAACCTTGGCGAAATGCCCGGGAAGAGCGCGGGGTGTATTTTAATTTTGGCGACTGGTATCAGATTGAGGTAACGCCGCCGGAAGCCCGCATGCTGAAGTTCTGGTATACCGAAGAGTCCAACAAACAGGTTAATGACCTGTATGCCAAGATATGGGCCAAGATGGGCCGCTATGATCTGTTCCCGCAGGATATACGTGCGAAATTTGATGTGGCCACCGAAGAACGCTGGGAAGGCAAGAATGTCTCTTGGCCAATCGTGGAAAAGAACCTCCGACAGTTGAATTTTGGCATTAAACTGGTAACAATGCTTCTAGATGCCAATGTTTCCAGCGTGCGGGATATTGTGGTGTGGCCGCGCCGTTACCCCGAAGACTATAACGGTATGCTCGCGATGCAGACCGTAGGGCTCCATGTTACCCTTCCCGCGAAGGACATGGTCGGCCTGTTGGAAAAACTGGAGCAAGAATCCCGTTATTTCACGGTGGATTCCCTGAAAGTCACCTATCCCTATATTGCCTACGCTGCCGAGCCCCAGTTGGAGATGCAGTTCCTATTGACCCAGGCCAATTACAGGCGACCGCCGGATATGAAAGAACCGGTTACTGCCGCCGCAGCCGGCGATGGTGGTGCGGCGGGTGCCGGCGCTCGTGCTCCCGGCAGGGGACGCGGCCAGGCACCGGAAGGCGCTATGGGCAAGTTCTGGCGTTGGTTCAGACAGACGGTGCTGGCCATGCCATGATAAGGTATTCACAAGTGTTGATTGCATAACGGTTGTAGAACAGGTAACAGATGGACAAATTACGAAAGATAGGCACGTGGTTTTGGTATAACAAGGAGCGTATGGTGCTCCTTGTTATGGTGGTGGTTCTTGCCTATCGCGTCTATGGCGTTCTTTATCCGGGCGACCCGCCGGTATGGCCGCATATCCCTGTTCCGCAGACGGCACTGCCGGAAAGCGCCGAGGAGCGGCAGACGCTGGGTTTGCCGGGAGAATTGCCGTTGCCGCCGCTGGCCGGACTGCCGGGGGTGTATACGTCGCTGTATCAGCGTAATCCTTTCTGGTATTATTCTGGGCAAGGACAACAGCAAGACTCGGGTGAAGTTAGTGCTGAAGACCTGAACATACAGTTGCTGGATATTCAAAGCGCCAGCACCGGGCCCCGGGCGCGCCTGCGTACGATAAGGACCACGGATTGGTATTCAGAACGGGAACAGTTTGAGGAATTTGAATTGGTAAGTATTGACATGGAAACCAGAACCGTCGTGGTGTATTCGGAAAGGTACGGACGACAGTTTACATTACAACAACAGTGATGTTCATACCGAAGAAAGCAATAGAGGCATGACCGGAAAGAGAATATGCCGCAAACAGCGGGAGGACAGGACAGTCATGATGAGTACAATTAAACATGTAACGGTGTTGATAGGGATAGTGTTCTGGCTATGCCTGGGCATTTTCCCGGCGGTGGTCCAGGATGCGGCCGCCGCCGCTCAGCCAGCAGTCGAGGAAGCGGCGCCTGCGACGGCGGAAGAAGTCGCACCGGCGGAAATGCTGCCACCTCCTCTGGAGGACAGCGCCGTTCCGAACACGGCGGTAAGTGCCGCGTCGGAAGCTATCTCACAGCCTCCCGTGGAGGGGGGGGTGAGTGAAGCCGAAGAGTATTTGCGCCGTGGCGTGGAACTGTACAAAAAGGACTTGTACAGGGAAGCCCTGACGGAGTTTAACCGGGCGCTGGCTCTTGATCCTTCCCTGGAGTCTGCACGCAGTTTCCAGGAAAAAACCAATGCCAAACTCCAACAGAGTCTGGCGGGCGTGGAATCGACGCCTTCAACGGAATTTCAAACCGTGGAACCGGCTGCATTGCGTGCCAGCGGCGGGGAAATGGAAGCGTCCGCCGATGAAATTCGTCACGAACGCGTGAAGGAGTTGATGGGTTTTGGCAGCCGGTATCTCGAAGCGGAGCATTACGCCACGGCCGTTGAAATTTACAGCAATGTATTGCTTATCGACCCTGAAAATGCCGAGGCTAAAGAAGGCCTGCACAAGGCGACCATCGGCGCTCATCAGCAATCCATCACCACCTCGGAAAAAGGCGTGGTGGAAGACAGGGCTATGATTCGTAATTTCATTGAATCGTCCAAACAGCTTCCGGACGGCGCCGATGCGCGCGGCATTAAACCTTTCCGTTTCTCCGTGCCCGAGATTGAAGAGGTGCGCGAAGAGCAAGATGAAAAGAGTGCCATAGAGCAGACACTGGAATCGCCGGTAAGCATTGAATTTGAAGACATACACATTAGCGAGATTGTGGATTTCATTGCCGATAGTTGGGACGTTAACGTTGTAATTGACAACCGCGTCGTTGAACCGCCGCCCCGGGTACAACCGGTTCAGGCGGTACAGACCGGTGGGTTGCCCGGCGCTCCGGGGGCATTTCCTCCTGGCGCTCCGGGCGGCGCTCCTGCACCTTTCCCGGCGCCTCCGGGTGCCCCGGGTGCGGCGGCGCGTCCGGCTGCCCCTGCCCCGGTGCAGCAGGCGGGTTTTCACGAAGTGGGCGTTGATGAAGCCTATGGCACGAAGACGGATGGGAGAGTGCCCTATATCAACTTGAAGAACGTTTCCCTGGCTGAGGGGCTGCAGGCGTTGTTGCGTCCACTGGGACTTGACTATTCTGTGCAGCCGGGCTTTATCTGGATAACCCGCCCCTCCATTATCCGGAAAGAATCTTTTGAGAAACTTGAAACACGCTATTACGAACTGCGTAACGCCGGTTCCGAAACGTTATTTAAAATTGTATTGCGCAATACCTTTGGCGGCGTTTCCGGCGGCGGTTATGGCGGCA
The DNA here is from genome assembly GCA_022710255.1 of Candidatus Hydrogenedentota bacterium. Taxonomy (GTDB): domain Bacteria; phylum Hydrogenedentota; class Hydrogenedentia; order Hydrogenedentales; family CAITNO01; genus JAAYBJ01. The sequence continues at coordinate 49 of JAKLHG010000020.1, read as the reverse complement.
TGGGTGGCGGCATGATGGGCGGCATGGGTGGCGGCATGATGGGCGGCAT
>JAKLHG010000002.1 GCA_022710255.1 Candidatus Hydrogenedentota bacterium | reverse complement strand
CGACGCCCTGGCTGAGGTCCTCATTGTCCTGCGCGCGGCCAATTTCGACTTCATCATTGTGGAAACGGCAGGCATCGGTCAGGGTGACGCCGCCATCGTGCCTCATGTGGACGCCACGGTATAAATTATGACTGCTGAATTCGGCGCCCCGTCTCAGTTAGAAAAAATCGACATGCTTGATTTTGCGGACTTGGTAGTCATCAACAAGTACGATCACAAGGGTGCGGAGGACGCATTACGCGATGTGCGCAAGCAGTACCAGCGTAACCATCATCTCTTCAGTACTGCCCCGGAAGATATTCCCGTATTTGGTACTATTGCGGCGAGATTCAACGATGACGGAGTAACGTCCCTGTATCGGTCAATTGTAAAAACGATGAATGAGCGGACCCATTGCGGATGGCAGTCTTCGCTACAGGATACAATTCAAAAAATTTCATCTTCCAAATCCATCATCATACCCGGAAACCGGGTACGCTATCTTGCCGAGATCGCTGATGCCGTTCGCACCTATCACGAGAAAGCCAGCGCCCAGGCGGAAATTGTGGAATATCTTTGGCGCGTGGACGGCGCTATTTCTCTGCTCGGTAGTGGCGATAGTGAAACCCGCCATACACTTGAAGAAAAGCGCGCGCAACTGGAACAGAAGCTGTCTCCCGAGTGCCAAGGCATGCTGGAACGTATTCCAGTCGTGCGCAATCAGTATATGCAGGACGAAATGGTATATACCGTCCGGGGCAAGGAAATCCACACGATATTGAATCATAAGAGTCTATCCGGGACACGGATTCCGCGGGTTGCATTGCCAAGATTTACGAACCCCGGGGACCTGCTGCGCTGGATATACCGGGAAAATCTGCCGGGACGCTTTCCTTTTACCTCGGGCGTATTTCCTTTTAAGCGCTCCGATGAGGACCCTGCGCGCATGTTCGCCGGCGAAGGCGCTCCTGAGCGCACCAATCGACGGTTTCATTTTCTGTCGCAGAATCACCCTGCCAAACGGTTGTCAACAGCGTTTGATTCCGTAACCTTGTATGGGTGCGATCCTGACGAACAGGCCGACATCTACGGAAAAATCGGCACCTCCGGCGTTTCCATCTGCACGCTGGACGACATGAAACTGCTGTACGACGGCTTTGACCTGTGCGCACCCAACACCAGCGTTTCGATGACCATCAACGGGCCCGCCCCCATCATGCTGGCATTGTTCTTCAATGCTGCCATTGACCAGCAGCTCGCGCGTATATCTTCCGAGTATGGAAGGCCTTTGTCGCCGGAAGAGACCGCGCGTTTCAGAGCCTGGACCCTTCAAACCGTCCGCGGCACCGTTCAAGCCGATATTCTCAAGGAAGACCAGGGTCAAAATACCTGTATTTTCGCCATTGACTTCGCACTGAAGATGATGGGCGATGTGCAGGAATATTTTACGGCGCACGGCATTCGTAATTTTTATTCCGTTTCCATTTCGGGATACCACATTGCCGAGGCGGGCGCCAACCCCATTTCACAACTGGCGTTCACCCTTGCCAACGGGTTTACCTATGTGGAGTATTACCTGTCTCGCGGCATGGATATCAACGATTTCGGACCCAATCTCTCCTTCTTTTTCTCAAATGGAATGGATCCTGAATATTCTGTGCTGAACCGGGTTGCACGGCGCATTTGGGCGATTACCATGCGCGATAAATATGGCGCTAATGAACGTTGCCAGAAATTGAAATCCCACATACAGACCAGCGGACGCTCCCTGCATGCCCATGAAATTCAGTTCAACGACATACGCACGACATTGCAGGCGCTTACAGCCTACTATGACCACTGCAATTCCCTGCATACCAATTCCTATGATGAGGGTATCACAACGCCGTCAGAAGAGTCTGTACGGCGTGCCCAGGCGATTCAACTTATCATCAACAAAGAATTCGGTCCCTGTATGAATGAAAATCCTCTGCAGGGTTCCTTCTTTATGGAACAACTGACCGACTTGGTGGAAGAGGCTGTTTTACAGGAGTTTTACCGCATTTCAGAACGGGACGGGGTGCTTGGCGCCATGGAAACGGGATACCAGCGTTCCCGGATTCAGGAAGAATCGCTTTACTATGAAGAGAAAAAAATGAACGGAGAGTTGCCTATTATCGGCGTAAACACCTTTATCAACCCCCATGAGAATATGGAAGAAGTGATAAGCAAGATTCATCTCGCCCGTGCAACGGAGGAGGAAAAGCAGCTACAGATAACGCGTCTTCGTGCGTTCCATAAAGAACACGAGGAGGAAGCCATCCCCGCCCTGGATATTCTGAAAACAACCGCCCTTAATGGCGGGAATATTTTTGAAGCCTTGATGGAAACGGTTCGCTGTTGTTCCGTGGGCCAAATTACCAACGCACTTTTCGAGGTGGGCGGCCAATACCGCCGCAACATGTAATGTACTCAGTACGGTAAAAATACCATTGCGTGGAACTGGACACTGCCGGGGAAGGATGACTATAATAGACCCATGTCGGACCGGTTCCGGAGGGTTAGCATAATTGGTAATGCACCGGTCTTGAAAACCGGCGGCTTCGGCCTTGTGGGTTCGAGTCCCTCACCCTCCGCCATCTATTACCCCAGCCTTCAGCCTTCGCAGGGAACGCAATTGTCCCGCAGCCCTTCGATAAAGGGTTTTGTTGAGTGGACGCCCGCCAAAACGCACCTGATTGTAGGTCTGAATGAAATCGGTGACGCTTTGCGGGTCCGCCAGAGACACGGTTCGAAGCGCTTCCTCGATTTCACGCGCGCTCTTGTTGCTGCAGTCAACCTCCAGAGCGGCTACTTTCCTAAGAAAACGCACATACAACTTCCGTACACGGACCTGATCTGATGTCAGACCCTGCCGGGGCAGCCGTATCGACTTCCAGCGTTTCCACAGGAAAACACTTCCCAAAAGTACCAGTAGAAACGCCACGGCACGTGATGCGGGATGTTCCAGCAACGTCCAGTAGGTAAATGATTTTCCTTCTCTTTCGGAGGGTTCCGGAAGCGTGAAGTTTGGAAGTGCTCCAAGGTGCGGGCGCCAACTCCATGGACGAAGGCGCATAAGTCCGTCCAGACGGATGCTACCTTGAAAGCCTTCCACCTGTTGGAACCAGAACATCTTGGCACGTAACACATAAGACGACCATGCCATGCGTACGCGTCCCAACCCAGTAGTGGGCAGGTCCGAGCGCGGCGAAGGGTCGAATCTTACCCAACCCACATCCTTAAAAAGGGCTTCCACCCACAAATGCGCCATGGCGCCCCGAACCAGGTAGGCATTATCCGTTTCGGAATACTCGGCGCCGCGATAGCCGCTGACAACCCGCGCAGGGATGCCAAGACTGCGGACCATCAGGGCCAGCGCTGAAGCGTATAGTTCACAATGGCCATTCTTTATGGTGGAAATAAACGCATCTATGCCATTCGCCGCCGGGAGGGCGGGTACGTTAAGGGTATACGAAAATTCCGGACTGCCCAGCCAGGATTCCAGTGCCAGAACCATCTCATAGGCTGAAGGACTGGATTCGGTAATGGATTTGGCCAATTCCTGAGTCTCGGGAAGTAATTCATGATACGTTAGCAGGCTGTAGTCACGGGAAGGCATAAAGGAATAGTCCAGAGGCGTGTTCCTGAGTGCCTTCGGGTCGTACTCCGGAATAGTGGAGAAACATTCATATTGCAATGTTCTCGCTCCCCGGGTTTCAAACACAAGCGTAAAGTCTTCCCCTGGATCCCAGGATACTCTGGAATAGGGGGATTCACTGAGAAGACGCACACTTCTCGGCAAATCAAGGCAGGGCACGCCCTCGTCAGGCACGCGGTCCATATAAATAATTTGACGCACAGTACGCGCCTGGTCGCGCTGCAGCCTTCGGGCTTCCGGCAACGCGAAGGGCAGCCCTACCTTTGAAACATTCCCAAGGGGCCCCGGCACCTTGGGTTCATAATGTTCCTGCAGCCCCCGTCTGGACCAGGAGTCCTCAGAAAATCTGGGCAGGGTGGTGATTCTAAAGTATAAACCGCTTTCCGGTACAAAACGTTCTTCTTGCTCGTCTGGAAAGCGAACGTGCATCACTACACTGGTATCTTCAGTGATTGTTGTGGACCCCATGAGACGAACTGAATCCGATATTCCTGTAACGGATTGTTGAGAATCGCGTCGCCCCAGCCAACCGGCTTCAACCCTGGGCGTTAAAATAAACAAGACGACCGTAAGTAGCAGCGAGAGCAGCGAGATGGCTGTCATGGAAACGAAAAGTCCAAAATCAAACAGGTTTCCGGTTTTAGGCGAAAGGCGGGTGCCGCGCAGGACGACCAGTTCCGGAAAAGAACGGGCCGGGTTTTCCTGGAGTTCTACGTGCATCCTCAACACGGCAAATGCCCATACCGTGCTGGTGGCAAAAAGAATCAGGGCGATGGCGATCATGGATTCGGGCGATTGGGACACCGCGGCGAGCAACAGAAAGAAGGCCATGAGATATATCTCATAATAGATACGCGCCGTCTTGTCGCCGAGAAGGAGATAGAGCTGAATGAAAATCACAAGCAGGATCACTGCGTCCATCAGCCCGAACAATTGTAATGAGAAGGGAAGAAATCCGATATAACCGATGGCGATTCCCCGCCGTGCAATGCGCCACAGGTGACTTTTCTTTTCCAAAATAGCGCCTATCGGCGCCAGTGGAAGCGCCACCAGGGGAATTAAAAGCAGACCTGGACCGTAGAGGCGCACCGAGGCCAAGGCCAGATAGCCGGAAAAGACAAGCACCGCCGAGGCGATGCGAAGTACCCTATCCACCTGCCTACGCATATATCACGTCCCCCGGGTCAAGAATAGCAATACCGGAAATAGAATTCGCCTGTCCCCAAAGTCCTGAATCAGGTGACATGCCAATAACGCGCATAGGTTCGGAAGTCAAGCGTCGGGCGCGTATTTCAAATTCCGGATAATCCTTCGCTTCCACGGGCATGATCCGGGTGAGATGGTCCAGCAGGTGGCGTTCCTGGGAAATACCGCGTCCACAGGCCAACATCCGGTCGGGCGAGAAAAGGCCGACACTGTATTGATGTTTCAAAAGAGAAACCATCAAGGAGCCCGCTAAATCGATCATTTCCTCAAATTGTTCCTCATAATCCGGCTGACCCGTCCGTCGCGTGTCCAGGACAAACATGACAATGCGAGCATTGCCAATCCCCATTTCTCTAACCATCCATTTGCCCAGGCGCGCGCTTATCCTCCAGACAATCATTCGAAGATCATCACCGTATACGTATTCCCGCAGTGCGAAAAACTCATCGCCTTCCCCTTCTATGCGCGATAAAACATTTTGGGCGCCGGACATGGTTTCCCGTGAGGACAAACGTGCGGAACGAATACGGGGATAGACCAGCACCTCAACGGGATCAGCGTAGATTCTGCGTAACTCCAAAAATCCGAAGGGATACGAAGTACTCAGATTCACGGTTGGCAGTGTGAAAACACCCCGACGATGGAAGGTTTCTTCTATTGCAAGGGTCGCCTGATGTCCGGCAGGGATGCGAAGCACATACCCTTTGGCCATCCTGTCGTGTTCAATGCGTACGGATATGCTGGGTAAAATGCGTTTGTGGTTCCGGATTTGAACGGAACATGCGAACGGCTCGTTTCGATAAACGGCGTAGGGGGCTTCCCGGTGAAGTGAAACTTTCCGCAGAGAGCCATATCCCGCAATCATGGAGAGAAGAAACAACCCGGCGACACCGCCAAAAACAAGGTACAACAAATTTTCACCGGCATTCCAGGCGGAAAACAACAGCAAAAAAAGAACCAGCATTACGATCTTCCCGGAACGGGTAGGCCAGGCGCGGAAGATTTTGCCATAATTTTGGCGCATGGTTAAATGGGTACCTTTGTGCCGCTTACTATTTCGCGTATTATCCGGAGCCGCTCCAACCCGGCGGCGGCGAGGTCGGCCCCCCTCGATTTTACGAGCAACCGGTGTGCCAGCGTGGGCGCTGCCAGCAATTTCACATCATCCGGTGTAACATAGTCGCGCCCCTCCACCATGGCTCTGGCCTGGCTCGCTTCGAACAGGGCCTGGGCGCCACGCGGACTGGACCCAAGCCGAACATGCTCATGGTCGCGGGTGGCGCGAACGATGTCCAGTATGTAGCGCTCTATGGAAGCATCCACGGTAATACGCTCCGCCTCTTCCTGCAACCGTATTAATTCTTCAGCATTTATAACCGGTCTAAGAGAAGCGATTGCCTGTACCGGATCATGACGTCGCATGATGCGCAATTCGTCTGTTTCCGGGGGATACCCGATATCCACTCGAAGAAGAAAGCGGTCCATTTGCGATTCCGGCAACACGTAGGTGCCTTCATATTCGATAGGGTTTTGCGTTGCAATCACCATAAACGGCCGGGGAAGCGGGTAGGTGACGCCGTCGGCCGAAACCGTGTATTCACTCATGGCTTCCAAGAGCGCACTTTGCGTTTTGGGAGGGGTACGGTTAATTTCATCGGCCAGCACAAAGTTGGCGAATATGGGACCGAACCTGAATTCAAAGTCGTTGGTTTTGGGATTGAGAATGGAAACACCGAGCACATCGGAAGGAAGCATATCACTCGTAAACTGAATGCGCGTGAACGAACAATCTACGGACCGCGCAAGGCTTTGCGCCAGAGTTGTCTTTCCGATGCCAGGGACATCTTCAATTAATAGATGACCCCTGGCCAGTAACCCTATCACGCACATTTTGACTACATCGCGCTTGCCGAACACAACACGCTCTACGTTGTCAATAATACGCTGTATTTGTTCGCCTGTTTCCGGAAGCATGGAAATCCTTTCGATGTAAAAATGATTGCTGTATCACGTTAACTTTCCCGGGAGTACCGCTTAGAGCCAACGTTCAAACCAATCATCTGCCACCTCAATGGTTTCAGGGGCAATGGTGTGCCCATCATGGTGGGTAAAATGGTCGATGGCACCAGGGGCCCCCAGCAATTTGTATATCTTCGCGGCGGAAGAAACCGCTTTTTGACAACTCTTGGGATTGTCATGGATGGAATTAGACAGGGACGTGATAATCTGGAGAGGGGTCGGTGCGGCCAGGGCAAGGATATGTTCCCAGTCAAAAGGAAATGCTTTTGCCATGGCACACTTTTTAATTTCGGGATAAAGCACCGTGCTCTCCATCTGTGGCCAGACCCCGGCATTTTTATCCGTGGCAAAACGTGTGAATCCGCAACTTGCCACACACGCCTGAACACGATCATCACAGGCAGACAAGAGCAGGGCGTTCAATCCGCCGATGCCGTGCCCGATAACCCCTATCCGTGTGGGGTCCACACGTTTGACCTCGGAAAATATGTCCAGCGCGCGCCTGTGGTCGGCCAGAATTTTCCCCGCGAAGGATGTCTTCCTGTTCTCACGATAAAAGGTGGTGGTATCATAGGGTTCTCGCCTCGATGAAGCACGCCGGTTGACTGTCGGCATATCTATCGCCAAGGTCACATATCCCAGTTCCGCATAATGTTGCGCAAAGGCCATCCGCGGATTGCCCTCCAACCCCGCACATTCGTCTTTGCCGTAAGGCGTCTCATGGTGACAGCATAAGATGCCCGGAACGTCTTCCCTGCCTTCGGGCAGGAATAGCCACGCCATGGCCAGTTCCGTGTCGGTAAGGGCGAAAACGATTTGGCGCCGGGTCAGACCGCGCACCTCGTTTTCTTCGGCAATCCGTATCTGCAATTCCACATTTTCATAACAGGGCATCTGAAGTGTGGAGGAAAAAGACATTTCCAGCGACTTCCGAATCTCAGGCCAGCCCGTCAAAGAAGTAATTTTTGCCAAATCCTGCATAATACTGCTGTCCATTCTCCCTATAGGCGCGAACCCACCGCTATTGGGCGGCGACACGTTCGCATGATAAAATTTAGTGCTTGCTACTTCAGGAAACGATTTCAATGTCCGGTGCGCTAATGGTACCATAGTTACAAAGGATATATCGCGCAAAGGAACAGGTACATACTGCCATGAAGAGCGGGTGTGTTACAAAATTATAGTCGACACTCAGGAGATACATCCTTGGCTAAACATAATGTTGACATAGAGGAAAGCGTGCTGCAGCGGCATGGCACCCTGTGCCGGGAAATAGAATCACATAATTATCGCTACTATGTCCTTGCACAACCTGCCATATCGGACCGTGAATTTGATGCGCTCCTGGACGAATTGCAGCAATTGGAGGCGGCGTTTCCCGACCTGGCAGGTCCGGATTCGCCGACACAACGGGTAGGCGGCGCCCCTTCCGAGGGTTTCAAAACGGTGCGCCATGACTTTCCCATGCTTTCTATTGATAACACTTACAACGAAGCGGAATTGAGAAATTTTGATGTCAGGGTTCGGCGCGCACTGAACGGGGAAACGCCCCGTTATGTGGTCGAGTTAAAAATCGACGGTGTATCGATCAGCCTTCGCTATAGGAACGGCGTGCTGTCCCGTGCAGCCACCAGGGGAGACGGCGCCACTGGTGATGATATAACCGCAAATGCCCGCACCATAAGAGAATGTCCACTGCGCCTGCATCAACCCACAGAATCCCCTAAAATCGTCCTCCCCGGAAACGACCTTTTTGAAGAAGATACCGATGCGCCCGACACTGTGCTTGAAGTTCGTGGTGAAGTCTATATGACCGTTGCCGAATTAGGGCGTCTTAATGTGGAACGGGAAGCGGAGGGACTGGAACCGTATCGCAATCCACGAAATACCACTGCAGGCACCCTGAAGTTGCTTGACCCGCGTCAGGTTGCCAGGCGCCGTTTACGTGCTTTTTTTTATGACATTGTTACCGGCGCAGAAGGGATAGATACGCACCATGAAATTTTGACATATCTCAAGGCTATCGGGTTACCAGTTAATCCCAATTATGCCCGCTGCGATACGATTGACGAAGTGATATCCTTCTGCGATTCCTGGCAGCATAAGAGACATGAACTGGAGTACGAAATTGATGGCATGGTCGTCAAAGTGGATGACTTGCAACAGCGACGGTTCCTGGGAACCACAGCCAAAGCACCACGTTGGGTTATAGCCTATAAATTTCCCGCGGATATTTCTCAAACAAGACTACTTGACATCCTGGTACAGGTGGGCAAGTCGGGGGCATTGACCCCGGTGGCGGTTTTGGAACCCACCCCATTGGCAGGCACGATAGTCAAACGTGCCTCCTTACATAATTTTGAAGAAGTTGAACGCAAAGATTTGCGCGTGGGTGACCTCGTGGAGGTCCAGAAAGCCGGGGAAATTATTCCGCAGGTCATCCGGACGCTTCCGGAAGTCCGTCCCGCCGGAACACTGCCGGTAAGGCCTCCCCTGCTATGCCCTGCCTGTGGCAGCCGCGTACACAAGGATCCGGAAGGGGTGTTTTACCGGTGCCTCAACACGGCGTGCCCCGCGCAAGTCAAGGAGAAACTCGAGCATTTCGCAAGCCGTGCAGCCATGCATATAGAGGGACTTGGTCCCGCGCTGATTGAACAATTGGTTGACAAAGGACTTGCAAGTACACCCGCCGACCTGTATAGCCTGACAACGGAAACGCTTGCGCCCCTTGAGAGAATGGGCAAAAAATCAGCCTCCAATCTTGTGAAGGCCATTGACGGGTCCAGACAACGACCGCTTCACCACTTGATTCTGGGTTTGGGAATACGCCATGTGGGCGCGCGCACAGCACTGGCACTCGCGTCATTCTTTGGCGACTTGGACGCACTGATGCGCGTATCTGTTGATATTTTGAAAAATATTGATGATGTCGGGGATATTGTCGCGGCAAGCATCAAGGATTATTTCGAGGTCGATGAGAACCGCCGCCTGGTTGAGGCGTTGCGACAGGCAGGCCTGCGTTTTACATCAGACAGCGGCGCCCCATTTTCAGGCGAAAAGACCCTGGCTGGGAAAACCTTTGTGGTTACTGGTACACTTAAATGGGGCTCGCGAGAAGAAATCCACGCCCGTATCCAGGAATTGGGAGGCCGAGTTTCCAGTGCCGTGAGCAAGAAGACCGATTTTCTTGTTGCAGGAGAAAATGCTGGCTCCAAACTGGATAAAGCGAGGGAACTCGGAGTCACCTTATTGGATGAAGATGGCTTCTTAAAAATGGCACAAATAAACAAACGGGAAACTATATGAGCGGCTGGGTCATAAAATGTCCAGATGACCTTAACCAGGAGACTGGTACGGATTTGTATCGGCATGTTCTGGACGGCTGGCGGCCTGGAATTGATAATCTCATGCTTGACATGAACGATACGCGAAGCATGGATTCCCTGGGTGGCGCCTGGCTGCTGGAAATAGCGGGCTTTCTCCGAAAACATGGCGCGGAATTAGCGTGGCGAGGAGAACGCCAGGAGACGGCGGATTTCATGACCATGTTGTCGCCGGCATTGACTTCACCGCCGCCCCGCCCCGCCAGTCGGGAGGGGATGTTGGAACATCTCGGCGGCTTGCTCATAAGTGCGGGACATGAATTCCGGCAATTCCTTGACTTGTCCGTGGACGCCTTATACTGGACGCTTATCGCCCCTTTCGAAGGCAGGGGACTTCGTTTTAGCGCTTTCATTGACGAAGTGCATGAGATGGGGGTGCGTGCCGTCAGAATCGTGTGTGTGATGAATTTTCTTATGGGCCTTATCATAGCCATGCTTTCGGCCAAGCAAGTGGAATCATTCGGCCTGCAGATTTATGTGGCCGACCTCATCCTCATTGGATTTGCCCGGGAACTCGCCGCTGTTACCACAGCCGTGGTTGTTTCCGCACGGACCGGCGCAGCCATTACCGCGGAATTGGCCACGATGACCGTTCAGGAAGAGATCGATGCTTTGCGTGGGATGGGGCTGAATGTTGCGCAATATTTAGTAACCCCAAAACTTCTGGCTTTGGTTGTTGTGTTGCCTTGCCTTGCTGTACTGGGACTGATTTCCGGCGTTTTCGGCGGCGGCATCTGGGGCGTGTTGATCCTTGGATTTCGTCCGTCCATATGGTATGAACAAACGCTGAACGCTGCGGAAATGAGCGACCTTGTCCAGGGCATGCTGAAAACCGTATTTTTTGCGATCGCCATTGTCATGATTGGTTGCCATAATGGCCTTCGTGTTACGGGCGGTTCCCGAGGTGTCGGCCTTATGACCACCCGCGCCGTGGTGATGGATATTTTTTCTTTGATCTGCATCGATATCGTATTCGCCTTAATATTTTATTATATCCTTGGCTGACATCTTATGCTGCCAAAGGAAAAGTTTATGAATGACACACTCATTGAAGTAAAAGATCTGGTATCCCACTATGGGGACTTCAAAGTATTGGACGGAGTAACTTTTGAAGTCAAACGGGGTGAAATATTTTTGATCATCGGGGGCAGCGGTTGTGGAAAAAGTACCCTTCTTAAACACATGTGTGGCCTCTTGAAGCCGACAAACGGCGCCATACTCTTTAACGGCAAGAATGTCGCCCATATGGACGGCGATGAATTAAGCCAAATGCAGCACACTATTGGCATCGCCTTTCAGTCAAGCGGTTTATTCAATTCGTTGACGGTAGGGGAAAATGTCGCGATGCCCATGCGCGAATTTGGCGGGGTGGCGCCGAATTTGATAGACGACCTGGTGCGGTTTAAACTTAGTCTGGTGGGTTTGGCCCATGCCCAGTACTTAATGCCGGGCGAACTTTCCGGAGGTATGCGTAAAAGGGCCGGTTTGGCCCGGGCCATCGCCATGGACCCCATGCTGGTTTATTTTGATGAGCCGTCGGCAGGACTGGACCCCATCATGGCCGCAGGACTGGATGACCTGATCTTGAAGTTGAAGCGTTTATTAAAAATGACCTTTGTTATTGTGACCCATGAATTAGAATCCATCCGGATGGTCGCCGACCGTATTCTCATGCTTGATATGGGAAAGGTAATCTTTTGTGGTACATTGGAAGAGGCGCAACAGTCTCCCGTGGCAAGGTTGCGACAATTTTTTGATCGTCAACCCGACGAATTCATTTCGCAACGCGCCGCGACTTAAGCGTCCGTCCGCGCATGCATAAGGAACGCAGAAAGTGGCAACACGCAGACAGAAAATCAAGGTAAGCATCTTTCTCTTGATTTGTATCGGTATTATGGTTGCCGGAACACTCGTAATCACTGGCCTTTACCAGAAACCAGGATTAATCTACCGTCTGGAATTCAATGAATCCGTACTTGGATTATATGAAGGCGGCATGGTGGAGTATATGGGCGTTCCTGTTGGCAAAATTCGAGAGATTTTTGTGACTCCCACCCAACGTGCTCATGTGGAGATCATGATAGATCCCGAAAAAGTAGTGCTACATGAGGGTACCGAAGCAAAGCTGGTCATTTACAGCATAGCGGCGGGGACAATGGCGGTTTCCCTTAGCGGCGGGGAACCGGATGGTCCTTTGCTCCGGGAATATAGCCATATTCCCACCAAACTCAGCACCATTGAAACATTCAGCAGTCAGTTAACAAATATTCTGGAAGACATTTCCACAATCGGTAAATCCATCCGAGAACAATTGGATACTCTTGACGATACCGCAGTGAGCGATATTGTCCATAACGTACGTGACTTGGTAAAACGGGGGGATGCTTTCGTGGAACATACTGATGCCCTCGTTGTTGACGCCAAAGACGCCCTTCAGGATATCCGTAATCATTCGGACTCGTTGATGGGACATGTTGATGTGCACAGCAAGAACCTGGAACGACTGACCTCCAAGATTGAAACATTGGTGGACACTTATACAAAACGGGGCCAGGAACTCAATGTTGATATGCTTCAAACTCAAATAAATTCGTTGATTGATGAAATTAAACAGATGGTGGAACAAATGGATATCACCATGGAAAATATGGATGTTGTCGCGGCAGACATAGTGCATCAGACTGGAAATGTGGAGTATTCACTTCGGGGTACGATGACCGACTTGCGTGACGCTCTGGACAGTATTCGCGGCCTTGTGACGCAGTTAAAAGAAGATCCTTCTGCGATTATTCGCGGGCGCGGCAAAACACGCGAATAAAACAGGCAGAATAGGAGGGATGTGCATATGCGAAATCCTGATTCTTGCGGGAACCCAAGTAAACGTGGCAGGTACGCAATAATCGCCTTCTTTCTTCTCATGGTCTCAGGATGTTTACACGGGCCTGTTATCGAAAAAATCCATTACTATGCCGTCACACCCATAATTACGGTGGAGCCAGTGCTTTGCACCGGGTTGACACTGGGCATACGCCCTCTGTTCTCCACCCATACTTATGGAACCCCCATGGCGTATCTGGACGATAACCATCAATTGGGCTATCAATCCAGGGAAGAGTGGGCAGAGTCACCATCCCATGTCGTCACCCGCGCCATACAGGATGCGATTGCAGCATCACAGCAATTTGCCGATGTAGGAAACGCTGCCGATATGACCAGGCCGGATCTTTTGTTGACCGGTGAGTTACGTATCTACCAGGAGAATCGTACGGTGGAACCGTCTATGGCGGAAGTGGAAATCAGACTTGAATTACGCCAGGCCACGGAACCAGGGTCATTATGGGCGGAAACCCTGCGGGAAACAGAACCCATGAAAGAGGCGACTCCAAGCGCATTGGCGGAAGCAATGACGGCCAACATTGGCAGAATCGCTGAACGCGTCGCCATCAAATTGAAAACGCTGTCTTTTCCTTCCGTGGAACGCCTCGAAGAAAAAAAGTAGTCTCATCAAAATATGGACCTGTTGTCCGAAAGTCTGAAGGCGTAAATAGCCTCTTGGTACATCCTGACGGGGCACACTCGTCCGAGTTGGATGTCCTTTCCAATAACAACGTGATTTCCATCATCTTCCCAGGGCCCTTTGATGTTATCAATAAAATAGGAATAGATGAACATGCAACAGGAACACGATAATCAGGCGTTTCATCTTTTGCAAAATGCATATGACGAGAAATGTAAACGCGTCCTCCAGTCTCAAAATAGGTTTGTGGAACGATTGGGACAGGTCAGGCGCGAATTGGACGGCATGCTCGAAGCCTTGCGTACTGATTTTCAAGAAGGCAGCGTGCAAGACCAACTTTATTACGAAACACTGGATAAAGTTCGGGCAATTTCAGCTGCAACGGCACCAGAAGAAAAAAAACAGAACGACGACACTGTTGCCCATATTGAAAGTGAATTATTCCGCACCAGAGAAGCGCTTTCCGCAAGTGAGGAGCGTGTAAAAGAACTGCAGGAACAACTGCAAGCTGGGGTCAGCCACAATCTCAACCTGTATATAGACAATCTGAAATCTCACTTGACCAAGAAGAATGAAATCATTGACACCGCACGGAAGCGGATTTTACGCTTGCAGCAAAAAATCGAGGGCATGGCCTATGAACGAATGGAAGCATTACAACATGTCGCCGACCTTAACATGCGCATTTCGTCGCATACTGAGGCGGTCGCAAACGCCGAAGCACAGTTAGCAGAACTGCAGCACAAGTACAATCTCAAGTTAAGTTGTATGGCGGCGGTTAACGCCCAATTGGAAGCGATGGAACGCCGTTTCAGTATGACGAAACATGCCAGTGATTCTCTCCATAGTCAATCTGACAGACAGACGGAGTTGAGGACGTACGCGGGAGAAGATGATTCCTCCCCTGCCGCACAAGAACTCAATGCAAGGTTCAGTAAACAGCAAGAAGAACTGGAGGATGCGAACACGCTTTTGGAATTGATGCAAGTGGACTTAAATACCTGTCAGAGGAAGATACAGGAAGAAGAAGAGATGGTTCGTGTGCTAAAAGAGGCGCTTACAAGTGCCGAATCTGAAACGCTTCAATACAAAGATAAACTGCGTGAAACGGAAGACGCGAACCAGGCACTATCGGGGGAAAAGAATTCTCTGGAGGAGACACTTGCCCGGTTTCAAGAGGAAATGAATCTCATCCGGGAAAGTTTAAAGATACAAGAAGATAAAAGTCGGTCTTTGGATGAAGCGCTACATGCGGCCAGCGAGGAAATAGAGGGCTATAAGGAAAGGTTGCTGGAAAAAGAAGAAGAAGTCAAGGCGCTCCTTCGGGATAAAACACTTCTCACAGAGGAAAAAGAAAGATCCAAAGGGGCGCTTTCGGACTGGGCGCAGAAATTTTCCAGTGTACAGACTGCAAACGAGGAACTTTCGCGTTTATCCGACCGTTTGACCCGGGAACTGCATGATCTTTCGGACCTGCTGGAACAACGTACGTCAGAAGCGAGAGAACTCCGTCAGGAGTTGGACAGGGTCCATCAGGCCAATCAAGATAGCAGCGAATTGACTCAAGCGGTATTGGAAGAACAGCAACGGCTTCTAACAGAAGAGAAACAACGCAATGAGGTAATGTGCCTTGAAATCGAAACAGCCAATAAGGCGCTTCTTCAGGAAAGGGAAGCTGCTTCTGAATTGAAACGTGAAATGTGTGCACGAGAACTCGAACTGAAAACGAAATACAAAGAAGCAGCAGATGAGATACAATCTTTGAAAGACATGGCTCTTCAGGTCGGAAATGACAAAGAACAGGTACTTCTTTTAACTGAATCCCTGGAGACTGAACGTGCCAGGGCGAAAGAGATTCAAACGTCCCTCACGAAGGCGCTTGGCGGGGCGGAATCGTTAAAACAAGACCTTTCTGAAGCGGAAAATCGGCGCGTGGATGCACAACGGGAAATGGAAGCCACTTCCAAGATACTTGAAGCCCTGCGCAATCTGCATGTTCAAGAATCTGAGCGAAAGGAGTGTGCTGAAAAAGAAGTTCAGACACTTCGGGAAGAAGTGAAACTCAAGAGTGAGGAAACGGAAACGCTGTCGTCCCGTTTGGAAATCTCACTGGAAGAACTTCAGGAAGCGGGAATTGCCCTCGCGGAAACACGCGCTGAAATAGAAAAACTTCGTGAAACCGTTTACGAGGCACTGTTGGAAAAAGACGCGGCCCTTCTCCAGGTGAAGGATATGAAGGGGAAAATTCAGGCTTTCGAAAAAGCAACAAAAAAGGTCCCTTCGGCAAAAACACTGAACGCCTTGCAGGAAGAATTGGCCGCAGAACGCCGACGTGCGGACATGACGCAAAAGCTATTGGATGAGTCGCTCTCCGGAGGTACAAAAGGAAAACTTTTACAGCAATTGGCAGAGGCGAAGCGTGAATGTGAGGTTGCCCGGGAAGAACTGAAGTCGCTGAAGGCGAAACATGAAGCAAAGAACTGACACATCTTGGCCATCAGCAGCAATCCCGTTCCGTAAGACCCCCGTGAAAATACGACTTTCCAATCTGAATATAGGTCGGTTGACAGTCAGTGACTGCACGTATAGGCCACCGCACTCAATAAGAGTGCAGCGGTAGTAATGGTTCCGCCCAAGGATAGATATCCTGGGGTCCTCAGGCGGGTACTGTTCTTAACGGTAAACATTTGAAGGCAGCCAGTCCTGCCGCTATCAGTAGTGTTTCAATTAACCAAAAGATCGCGAGGGAATGCCAGATGCCCGATGTAAATCCGTAACTGTGCAATCCCACACCAAGCGCATTCACCCCCCACCAGGCAAAAACCACAATCATGCCGAGCATTATGGCACTCAGGGCAAGCCCATCCCTGTGAATGTATCCCCCCCTTCGTGCGTGTAGTACAGCCAAAGCCCAAAGCACAATCATCAGCGCACCGTTTTCCTTTGGGTCCCAACCCCAGAACCGACCCCAGCTCTGGGCAGCCCACACGCCGCCCAGCACGGTGCCAATCAGCGTGAACACCAGGCTAAAGGCAAGCACACCATAAATAATGCGGGACAGGTCAGTGAAAGTTTCGAGGGACTTACGCTTCATCCCTACAACTCTGGATATAATATATACATGCCCCAGGGCCGATGCGAAAAGACCGGCGCCATATCCCACGACAATGGTTGTAACATGCGTGGCCAGCCAAAAATTGGTGTCAAGAACCGCGACAACAGCCGGCATGGTGTCGGTGCCCTCATTCGCCTCGTAGCGCCAGGCAAGAAACATCCCGAACGCACCCAGCAATGCCGCGACAGACATGCCAATCCGGTTTCTCGAAATTAATTCAACGACAAATCCGAGCAAGACTGCAATTAGCACGGAAAACAAGATGGTTTCATACAAGGTGGTGACGGGCGGCCGTCCACGAATAATGCATCGGATCGTAATGCCTGCCGCCAAAAGAAGCATTGGCGGGAGGAGTGAAAAATTTATCAACAACGCAAAGCGGCCTGGTATTTGTTGAAGCCAGCTGCACGCGATAAAAATAAAAGATAGTACAAACATCCATTGTGCAAAAAACAAATAGTTGAAGCGGTAGTAGTGTACTTCAAGCGGTATATGGCGATATTCATCGCGCGCGGCGGCCCTGTTGGTAAGCGCCGCATGCATTGCGCTAAGATTTTCTGTGAATTCAGGCGTACTCGGGTCATGTGTCGCGAGCTCTTCAAAGTTTCGCAGGATATCCAGAGCCAGGACCCCTTGAAATTCACTATCAAAGGCCCCTTCCACAATATCAGCCGGGGACAGCCAATCACGGGATTCCAGTCTATCCGGCGCAATCATGGCAAACAGCCTTGCCGAAGCAAGGATTTCATCCAGTGCCATAAAAATGTCTCGCATCCCTTGTGCAACAGGAGCTTTCTCGCCTTCTGAAATGGTCCCGGATGCTGATGCAACTTCCGCAAGACGGCCCGGCAATACAGTCAGCAGTTCGCTAAGCCGAAGATTGTCTTTTTTTTCGTTTTCCCCCGGGAAAAGAGGATTATCCATATTATTAAAACGGGTACGGGCAAAATCTAAAAAGTGTATAAGCGACTCATAGGCCAGCACATTGTTTGCCAGGGAAAGAAGATGCGTATCCAGAAAAGAACGCTTTTCTGCGGGAGTGTCGGAAACTTGCCGGGCAAGGTCCATAAGATGATTCAACCCCGGGCGTAACTCCTCGTAGGAATAACGATCCCTTTTTTTGCCACGTGGTGCCAGACCCAGTGCTATAATGGCATCATGAGATTCGACCGTAAAGCAGCGGCAGGTATTCGCATATTCCGGATAGAAAAAACAGTCCAGCATCCATTCCATGGCTGACCGGGACGCGCCTGTTTCCAAAGTCAGAGTACGCTTGCCATTAAGCCTGAGCAGATTGAAACGTGCCACTGTATCCAGGGGTTTTATTCTTCCGGATTCCTGAACAGGGAGAGTAGCGAACGCATCTACCGCCGAGGACGGCCATACCGGCGCATCAACACCGACAGAGATACCCGAAAAGAACGTAAGCAGCACGACGACACAAACATTTTTCATAAAGCCATTCTTCCTTAACACCTTATTGGGTTCCCATCTCCTGGTCTTCGCCCGGTTTAATGCTCTGGCGTTTCAAATAGCGAAGAAGTACCTGTGCATAGTGAAACAGCAAGCCGAAAGAAATTAGTATGGAGGCATATACAGGCCACTTTATGGCAGGATTTCGGCTGACGGCCAACACTGAATACAAGCGGTCGCCTTCTTTGGCGTTTGCCGGACCCCAGGATGCCTGGTAAAAGGTGTAGCCTCGATATCGAAGCGGCTCATTCATGCGAATAATCGCAGTGCGAACCGCATCTCCCTCCTGAATCAGGACAGTGCTGCTGAACATGCTGGGAAGATCAGTACCTGGATGCTTCTCATGATCGAACGCTTCCAAAGCAACGGAAAAAGGTATGGACCACTCGCGGCGGGACAATGTAAGAGAGAAACTTCGTTCATTATACTTTACAAGTAAAGGCGCTTGTTCCATGCCCCAGAGCCACCCCCGTATCGGAGACGCATCGGATAACTGCACCAACAGACCCGGAATATTTTGTTCCACAGAATGGGCAGGAGGCATTTCCTTCAGCTTAATGCCATCGACAGCCAGTGGACCAGTTCCGGTTTCCGGCGCACTATTTTCATAAAAAGGCCCGACAGACACGTCGAAGGGCAACGCTTTGTTTTGAAAAATACAAACGTGACCGTTCCGGCATTCTTCAAGATGCTTCTGCGGAATGATAAATTGGCGTCCGTCCTCTTTTTCACCGACCTCAGTAATGCGCATTTCCCAGTCGTAATAACTTTGTATTTTGTTGTTGCTGTCGCCCACATACAAAGGCATATTGCCCGTCAGTGAAAAATGATACGACACCACGCCATAAAGAACCAGTAATAAAATGCCGACATGCGCGATAAGCAATCCTGGGCGGGACAACCGCTTTGGGGCCTTTATCACGGCGCCACATAGCATATTGATGAAAATGAAAGAAAGGAGCAGGTACGCTCCCGGAACGGGAACCGGAATCACGCCGAAAAGACGGGGAATAACTACCAGGGACTCAAAATACTTTTGCTGTGCTTCATACAACCCTATACGTGTCTGTTCAAAAGTGCCCATGAACACAAGGAGTAAAAGGGTTACAAGCAATATTACAGACAGCCCGTAGGAAGCCATCAGGCGAAATATCCCTTTAAACAATTTCATTGGGCAACTGGCTCCTCAAAGGACATGGAGTTTACAAATGCCATAAAGTTTTCTTTCTCACCCTTTATTTGCTGTGCCGGCCCTGTCATTTTTATAAACAGTGTATATTCGATAAGCGGACAAATAACACCCAAGAGCATGTACTCAGAATCTGTGGCTTTCTCCTCAGAGACTATACCTCCACTGCATTCCATGAAAACGGCATTCGAACCGAGCAATTTAAAAGAAAGAAGCTGTGCCTGATCCTGTTCCCCGACCGGTGGTAATCCAAACTGTCCCCGCCAACGGTTCAGGTTAGGCATAATACCTCCGGCTTCTCCCGTTAAGACGGATACTACACATTCTGCATCAGGAATATCATTCACGATATACGTCGCGAGACGCATGGGCTTATCTTCACCTTTATGCCAGGCTTCCGGAACCGCCCAACGTAGTAAGGAAATATCGTTGGATTTGGGTTTCTGAGTTATATCCGCATTTACGGGACTGTTATTCTCTTCGGTCCCGCTTTGGGATGATGCGGGCTCCATTACTTCAATCCCCATTCGGGCTGCGGTGGATACTGGAGGAAGCGTCTTTCCTGATTCTTCCGATACGACGCGTACCTCTGTGATTTGACGTACGGAAGGTTTTTCCGAACACGCGCTTACAAGGGAAAGCAAAATTACGATACTGAATAGTTGTGTTGAGATTCTCATACGTGGTGATCCGGAGGTATTGGTTGTTTGAAAGTAAATATTATAACCATAACCCCTATCTTCGATTCCATATCATACATAACCCATAACTATGCTATCCTCTTAACTGTAAGGAATTTTACATTCCTTTTCCTCATTGTTTATAATTTATCGTTCACCCTGTTATTTGACGGTATTTCTCTATATAATGGTCATACTCTCATCAGGATACATAAATGACACTATCAATTAACACAGAATTGGAGTTGGAAAGTCCCATAGAAGATATCAGGCACGAACTGGTGTTAAATTTTGTTCGTACCTCAGCAGTTATCGCGGCACAAGGGACGGCTCTGTTTCGACAATTTGATTTGACTGAGGCCCAGTTCAACGTTCTCTTCGCTTTAAAATACAAAAAGAACGAATGGACTCAGTCAGATTTGAGCAAACGCCTGGTGGTAACGCGCGCGAGTATTACTTCTGTATTGGACAAGTTGGAAGCCAAGGGACTTGTGACTCGAAACGAAGTTCCGGAAAACAGGCGCATTTATCATGTTGCCCTGACACGCAAGGGACGGCAGATGATAGACAGGGTAGAGCCGGTGTATCGTGACGCCATTCATCGAGTGCTGGATTCGTTTTCCAAACGTGAATGCCGGGACATGATCACAAAAATGGAAGTCATCCGTTCTCTGACGACACAGACGGAGTGAACTTTTTCTCGAAGGCGTTATTCATTAAAAATAATTCAACGACCTATTCTTTGAATAGCGTTTTACTTTTTAGCCGCTTGAAGCCAGCTACTCACAGTACGATTCAGGACATTCCGGTTACCTGATTTTTCACCAATGGATGAGGCACATATGGAACAAACAAAACAAAAAGCAACATTCCTGGATCCTGTTCATAAAAAAAGCGGGTTCTGGGCGTTAATGGCAACCCAGTTTCAAGGCGCCTTTAACGATAACCTCTACCAATGGGTAATAACCTTTTATCTACTCTCCCTCTTTCCGACAGTCTCCGGAAGTACAGAAACCTATTTATATCTCGGCCGGTTTCCGGCAAGCACTTTTGTTCCAGCATTCGCCACCTTTTTGTTCTCCATGCCCTTCATTATTTTTCCTGCCCTTTTTGGCGCCATAGCAGACCGGTACAGCAAGCAGCGCGTGGCCGTAGCGACAAAATGGTGGGAAATCGGCATAATGGCCATGGGGGGCGTTGCCTTTTACCTTGGCTACACGCCGCTAATCTGGTTTTTGCTTTTTCTAATGGCTACTCAAAGCGCCATGTTCGGCCCGGCAAAATATGGCATTCTGCCAGAGATATTGCCTCCCGACCGATTATCCTGGGGTAACGGCGTCATACAAATGGGAACCATGATAGCCATTATCCTGGGAACCGGACTAGCTGGCCCTCTCTTCTTGTTAATAACGGGCCGGGTCTATCTGGCCTCCGTGGTATTGGTTCTATTTTCCATATTGGGAACCTTCACTTCATATTACATTACACGACCACCTGCGGCGAATACGCTGCAGGCTATCCCTAAAAACCCGCTCATGCCCTGGCAGGGTATGATGAAATATTTTAAGGTTATCTGGCGGGACAAAATCCTTTTTTATGTAGTCATTGGATATACCTATTTTTGGTTTGTTGGGGCCTTGGCACGTCAAAATCTGGTTAAATTCGCCGCAGCGGATTTACTCATCACCGAAGACCTTATGTCCTATTTGCTTGCCGCAGTAGCCATAGGAATAGGCCTGGGCGCACTTGCGGCCGGATACTTGTCTCGCGGAAAGGTGGAACTCGGTCTTATTCCAGTCGGGGCCTTTGGAATGCTGGTATTTTCAGTCATGCTGTCATTTCCCTATGTTGCCTATCAACACACGCTCATACCCGTTATTCGCATGGTGGTCGTCCCGCTAACAGGTGGTCACGACGGCTTTATCATGCGTGCTGCGGCTTCGACAGGGGGACATTATCTACTCGTGCTGTTTTGTTTCCTGTCCCTTGGTGGCTTCGCTGGATTATATGGTGTTCCACTGGCAGCTGCGATTCAACGCCGCGCTCCGAAAGGCATGAAAGGCGGGGTTATTGCCGCTGTGAATATGTTGACTTGGGTGGGTATAGCCCTTTCTTCCATCGTTTTCCTCATATTGAATACTCTTGATTTTTCATCCTATCACATTTTTATTTTTATGGGACTGAGTGCATTGGGCATAGGATTGGTGCAGTGTTTCCGTTCTCCGATTGTGGCCATTAGAATGTTCTGGTGGTGTATTGACGGAACCCTGATAAAACTTCATGTGAGCGGCAGAAATAACATTCCAGAGGAGGGCGGCGCCCTGCTTTTAGCCAATCACGAAACCTTTGTGGATACCATGGTTCTCCAGGCCGCGTTGGACCGTGAAATCTATTTTGTTATGGGGCGTGAGGCTCTTGAAGTTCCATGGATTCGCAGGTTTTCACGGGGAATGTACATTATTCCAGTAGACACCGACAGTCGGGAAGGATTAGAAACAGCCTTAGCGGCTATTCGCGAAAAAATTGCTGCTGGCGCTGCGGTCTGCATTAACTGTGGCAAGCAATTTAAGCGAAATGGTGAAATTGTTCCTTGGTACAGGGATTATCGGATATTGATACACGATTTGAATGCCCCTATCATCCCTGTTGCCATGAATCGCATTTGCGAAATCCTCTACGCGTGGGACAATATGCGCATTACCTGGCACTATCCCGGGGTACTGCGCTTCCCGGTATATGTACAGGTTGGTGCGGCCGCAGGCTTGGACACATCGGCGATAAAACTACGTGAAACGGTCCGTCGTGAAAATGTGGAAGGCTTTTATCTGCGCAAATACAGGGATGACGTCTTACAGTATGGATTTCTCCGCGTTGCCCGTCGATTTCTCTGGCGTCTTTGCTTTGTGGACGCCCTGACCGGACCGCTCAATTATTTCAAGACACTTGCGGGTTCCATCGCACTCGCCAGAAAATTTAAAGCCATTTTAGGGGATTCAAAAATGGTGGGCGTGTTGATGCCCTCCACGGTTGGCGGCGCCCTGGCAAACGTTGCCGTTCAGTGTATGGGCCGCGTTCCGGTCAATCTCAACTATACCGCTTCCTCTGAGATCATCGAGGACTGCGCACAGCGTTGTGGTATTACACATACAGTCACGGCACGGGCGTTTTTAGAACGCGTACCTGTTGTCCCTCCCGGCACACCTGTCTTCCTGGAAGACATTCGCACTAGCGTAACAAAATTTGACCGGGCGGCAGCCCTCTTTCTCGCGCTATTTATGCCTTCGCGGCTATTATTCCGAATCTTGGGGGCCAAACTCGCCCACAAGGATGACGTCGCCACAATTATTTTTTCCAGCGGCAGCGAAGGCATCCCAAAGGGGATTGTGTTGACGCATAGAAACATCATTACCGTTTTTGAGGGAATGCGCGAGATGGTTCCCCATGACAAGCATACTGGTATTGTCGGCTTTCTGCCTTTTTTCCATTCATTCGGTTATGCCGTAATACTGTGGACGCCTTTGATGGAAGGACTGCATTCCGTATTTCACCCTAATCCCCTTGAACCCAAACCCATAGCGCAGTTGGTACGCAAATATAACGGCTCGGTAATGGTCGCAACGCCGACCTTTCTCCAAGGGTTTGTCCGCCGCGTGGAACCAGAGTATCTGCGCAGTTTGAACTGTGTTATGGTGGGAGCGGAAAAACTACCTGAACGTATCCGTGATTCTTTTAAGGAGCGGTTCGCTATTGAGCCCATGGAAGGATACGGAGCCACGGAATGCGCGCCTGTGATTTCCGCATGTCTGCCAGATGAAGAATCCCCCGGTTTTTATGTACAACATAATAAACAGGGTACGGTAGGGCATCCTTTCCCCTACCAGATGGTACGGGTGGTTCATCCCGAAACGTATGAAGAATTGCCTGAAAATGTTCCCGGCCTTTTGTTGGTACGTGGTCCAAATGTGATGTCGGGATATTTAAACGATGAGAAGCGGACGAGGGAAGTACTTAAAGACGGCTGGTATGTCTCCGGGGATATTGCAGCCGTTGATGAAGACGGCTTTATTACTATAACGGACCGCTTGGCGCGCTTCAGTAAAATCGGCGGGGAAATGGTGCCGCACACTTTGGTCGAAGAGGTGCTCCACCGCCTGCTGGGATTGACCGATCAGTCAATGATTGTTCTGGGTATACCAGACGATCTTCGCGGAGAACGGCTTGTACTTCTGCATACTCTGGAAGATAATCAGGTGCGAGAGTTAAATGAACGAATAAGCGGCAGTGAGCTGCCAAATCTGTGGCGTCCAAGACAAAACGCCTTTCATCGTATAGAATCCATTCCCTTCCTGGGCACAGGGAAACTTGATATCCGGAAAGCAAAGCAGCTGGCCCTGGAATATTTTGGATCCTCCCTGTGACGGGTGGAAAAGTTGCAAACAACACCTGCATCTTTCTTTTATCAATGGAGATACTATGGCCCGCGTTATCCTGCAAAATATTTCCAAAGTTTATCCAGGCAATATACATGCCGTCCAAAATGCCTCTCTTGAAGTCGGAGATAAGGAATTCGCCGTTTTGGTAGGTCCATCGGGATGTGGGAAATCCACAGTCTTGCGGATGATTGCTGGTCTGGAAACTCCAACGACGGGTTCCATCCGCATCGGGGACAGAATGGTTAATGATGTTCCGCCCAAAAATCGGGACATTGCAATGGTATTTCAAAACTACGCGTTGTACCCGCATATGACCGTTTACAAGAACATGGCTTTTGGTCTGATGTTACGCAAATATCCTTCCGATGAAATAGACCGTCGTGTTCGGGAGGCTGCCGAAGTTCTTGGTATCACCGAACTGCTGGACCGGCGCCCGAGAGCGCTTTCCGGAGGCCAGCGTCAACGCGTGGCGCTGGGACGTGCCATCGTGCGCCGTCCCAAGGTGTTTCTTTTCGATGAGCCCCTTTCCAACCTGGATGCTAAATTACGGGTGCAAATGCGCTTGGAATTATCAAAACTCCACACACGTTTACAGGCGACCATGATATACGTAACGCACGACCAGGTGGAAGCCATGACCATGGGAGACAGAATAGTTATGATGCTGGAGGGTGTCATACAACAGGTGTCTCCCCCGCTGGAATTATATTACCGTCCCGTGAACCGATTTGTCGCAGAATTTATAGGCAGTCCGCCAATGAATATGATCGAGGGAAAACTTGAGCGCGGAGAACATGATTTATTCTTTGTCGCACTGGAGAACAAACTTCGACTGCGCGTTCCGCCACCGTTATCCGCATTGATGAAAGACCATGCAGGGAAAGCCGTTATTATGGGCGTAC